>JAICIH010000192.1 GCA_025924475.1 Bryobacteraceae bacterium | reverse complement strand
TTTGCTCATCAGCCGCTTGGGATCCGTGGACGATGGAACGGATGGGACGCTCTACTACTCGCCTCTGGTCGAGAAGAAGCGGCCTCTGAATCGGATTCTTTTTGCCTTTCACGCCTGCGCCAACATTCTTGCCTACTATCGTCAATGTCAAGCGGCGGCTTCACCGCATCAGGAGTATTTCGCTCGAAATGAAAATGTGGTTCTAAGCCAGATGAAGCAGTTGGGCGAGCCGCTTTTCGGGAACCCGGCGCTTACGTCGTTAGGAAGAGCGCTTCTCGATCCATGGGCATTCACGGCATCGTTTTAAAAGTCGCGGGACTGTGCAACCTGAATTGCAGCTATTGCTATCTGTATCAGCATGGCGATTTAAGCTATCTCAGGCGCCCTAAATTCATGAGCACCGAGGTGTTCGAGCAATTTCTGTTCAGGGTGCGCGAATATTGCGACCAGCGGGCGCCGCACAGCATGGGGATAACGTTTCATGGAGGCGAGCCGACGCTGATCGGCTGCGATTGGATTGGCGGGGCGGCGGCGAGAGCTCGCGAATACCTGAATGACCGGCTGGCCGGGCTGAGCATTCAGACGAACGGCACGCTTCTGAACCAGGAATGGGCAAACGTGTTTCGCGACTGTGAAGTTCATGTTTCGATCAGCATGGACGGCACCCCGGCTGTACACGACAGGCTGCGCGTCGATCATGCGGGAAAAGGATCTTACGAGGCTACGATCGCGGGATTGCGCTTGCTGCAGGATAGCGGGGCCGATCCGAACATTCTATGTGTAATCGACCCGTCCGTATCCGGGCTGGACGTCTATAAACATCTCCGATCGCTGGGCGTCCAGCGCATGAATTTCCTGATGCCGGATGTCACACACGACGAGAAAGAGCAGCGTTACGGCCGGTTCGGCGCCACGCCCGTTGCCGATTATCTGATTCCGATTTTCGACGATTGGTTCAACGAGGACGATCCCGATATTCGCATCCGGATCTTTCGCGACATGATCGCCATGATTCGCGGCGGACCAGCGAGGACGGATGCTTTCGGAAATCCGCGCATGTCGTATGTAATCGTCGAGACCGACGGCACGATCCACGCTAACGACGTGCTTCGTATCTGCGGCGACGACTTCGCCAATGCCGGATTGAATGTTTTTGACCATGGATTCGATGCTCTGCAGTACGGATCGCCTTTGCTGCACCAGCTTGTAGAGGAGGGAATGGCGTTGTGCGCGAAGTGCCAGGCATGTCCGGAGCGCGCAGTCTGCGGCGGCGGGCATGTGCCGCACCGCTACGCCAAACGAAACGGATTCGATAATCCGTCCGTCTGGTGCACCGATTTTCTGAAGCTCTTAGCTCATATACGCCGGAGACTATGAGGCAGTCGGTTGCTTGAAGCGCGCCACCCGGTGGCGATTTTAGCCAACGGTCTCGGAGATCACCTGCTCGCGCTGCCGGCCGTACGGGCATTGGCCGAACTTTTTCGCGGAAGACTGGCGTTGGTGGCGATGCCGGGGAGACGGGATCTTTTCTTTCACGACATTCCGCTGCGCGCGGTTTGCGAGACGAGCGTTAGTCGAGACAGTCGCGGCGCCAAGAAGTTCGATGCCCGGAACGCGGCACGCTGTATCGGACAGGCGGATCTGGTTCTGTCTTTGAATCCGTGGCATTCCAGCTCTATAGATGAGCTGCTGGAGTTCTGGTCGGCGCCCAATTCCGTCGGCTTTCATTCGAGTTTTAAAGAGCGCGTAGAGATCGATTTCAAAAAGCATTCGGCGGATCTGGTCTTCGATGTGCCGCGGCGCGTGCATCCAGGCCTGCGGATCGAGGAATTCGCAAAGCCGCACAGGAGCGATCCGGTCAGCCGGAGCTGCGCGCAGCGTATTCGGGAATCGCTACCTCCACATATGCGCGTGTTAGCAGTGCATGCGGATACGGGCCTCTGGACTACGATGGGGTCCCGGGCTCTCGATGCGCAAGTGCCGACCGAACAAATTCTGGGGAATAAAATGTGGCCGGTCGAGAAGTTTGTTGCGCTGCTGGATGCGTTTTTGTCGCGCCACGAGAATTATGTTGTGCTTGTCCTGGGTGGGACCGACCTGCATTTAGACCGGGGCCGCTTCGGAGATCGGGTCATCCCGTGCTGTCATCTGCCGATCGCGGTCAGCTTAGCGCTTGTCGGACTGTGCGACGTATTTCTCGGCGTCGATTCTTGTATGCTGCACGCGGCGGACCTTTACCGGGTGCCCGGTGTCGGGCTCTTCGGTCCGACCGATCCGGTAGAGTTTGGTTACCGCTTCGGTCCAGGCGTTCATGTCAGAGGAGGGCCATTTATGGAGGACATTTCGGAAGACGCCGTTCTCGAGGCGCTGGAGTCGGTTCTTCCTTGAAGGTCCATTCGAAGCACCCGGTCGTGTTCTTTTCGAACGGCCTGGGCGATACGATCCTAGCGCTGCCGGCGCTGCGCGCGCTGCAGACTCTATTTGGTCGGGGTTTGCAACTGGTCTGCGATGCGGGGCCTCACGAACTGATCCTTTCCGAGCTACGTATGAAGAAAGTTCCGACAGCGATGAGGCGGAATATTCCGGATTGGACTCGGGAGTTCGATGTAGACAAAGTCGCGGCCGAAATCCGGCAATGCGACTTCTTTATTTCCCTGGTTCCGTGGCAGTCGGCTTCGCTGAAGCGGCTACTGGATCGCCTGGCTCCGGTTGATTCCATTGGTATGTTCGCCGACTATACGATTTGCATTCCGCGCGATTTTACGAAACATGCCGCGGATCTGTCGTTCGATATTCCAAAGCGCTTAGATACGTCGCTCCGCTTTGAGGATTTTTGTGAGCCTCCGCGGCTCTCGCTGCGGTCGCGAAAAGTCGCCGAAAGGGTTCGGAGGTTAGTTCCCTCGGACTATCGAATCCTGGTGGTGCATGCCGATACAGGGGCGAACAAGATGTGGCCGACGGAGCGATTTGGTGAAGTGTTGGATGTTTTCCTGGATCGTCATCCGGACTTTCTGTGCTTTCTCGTTGGAAACGCGCGCCAGCCGCTCGATAGCGGGCGGCATGGAGATCGGATTGTTCCGTGCTATGGCCTTGCGTTGGATGCTTCAATGCGCATCGTGGAGTTGGCGGACATTTTTCTTGGCGTCGATTCCAGCATGCTGCATGCAGCAGATTTTTTCCGGATTTCGAGCGTTGGGTTGTTTGGGGAGACAAGTCCGGTGGAGTTCGGCTTCCGTGTCACTCCAGTGGGGATTATTTGTAAGGGGAAGACGATGAGTTGTATTCGGACTGAGGAAGTTTTGGGTGCGCTGGAAGATGTTACGGACATGAGTGCCAACGTCACTTAGTTTTCCCAAACGCGAACGGCAAAGTAGGGCGGCTCTCCTGAGCCGCGCCGGACGTCCCGTCCGGCTTGCCTCTGGTGCAACATAATCGAGGAGGCCGACGAGGACGTCGGCCGCGGACCAGGAGGTCCGCCCCACTAAACTAAGTGGCATTGGGCACGAGTGCCCGCACTACGGAGTTTTGAGCGCGCTATAGAGCTCGCGCACGAAGGCGTCGGGTCGGGTGCGGCCGTTTCCCCAGCGGGCGTCGAAGTCCGTTGTTGGGTGCGCGGCGAGCACTTGATCTTCGGTTTGGTCCGCTGCGATCATTTTTTGTATTCGATCGCGGACGGTCAGGATCATATCCCGAAAGGCTTTCACGTCTGCGCCAGTCGTCACTTTGCCCCGTGCCGGAACGATGTGCATTGCGTCATTTGTCCATATCAATTGCTTTAACAGTCCATCCAGTTTGCCGCCTTGTGCGGGATCGATTTCCGGGTAACCATCGCCGGGGAAGACCTCGCCCAGATAGATCGTCTTTGCAGTGTGGAAATGCGTCACGGCATCCGCATCGCTGTAGCCGGGCGCCTGATGAATGATGTGGATCGCCTCGCCGTTCAGGTCAAAGGTCAAGACCTCCGAAAATGCGATCCGGGGCCGATCGACCTTCAATGCCAGTAGCGCCGATGGCAAGGGCCGCGCTGCGCCCATGGCATGCCCGCCGAGGCGATCGAGCGCTTTCTCTTGCATAGCGACAAATGCGCCGCGCTGTCCCCATCCGGCATCGCCTTGTGAATGCGCCGAGTCCTGCGGGTAGATAACCACGTAGCGGGTAGCAGACCTCGTATGCTTCGCCAGTATGGCGCTGATTTGCGCCGTGCTGGCGGCCGACGGAGTTCCGACCAGAAGCGCGCCATCGGGCCCAACAGAGGCGACAACATTCCCCGAGCTGGTCGCGAACACCAGCATATTTGGTGAGATCTCGGTGGTTTCCACATGCTCGGATGCGCCGGCAACCGACGTTCCTGCGAGGACGATCGCCAGGACCAATGCTGCACGCATCACTTTTTCTTCTTCTTGAATTGATCGAAGATGGAATTGAGCGGGTTTTGCTGCTGCTGCTGTTGTTGTTGCTGCCCCTGCTGCTGTTTTTGGCCGCCGCCGAGCACGCCGCCCAGGATGCCGCCCAGCGCTCCGCCTTGTTTGCCGAGCACGCCGTTCAGCCCGCTTTTCAGTTTCAGCTTTGCCATGGCTTCCACATCGGGGCTGAAATTTGGATGCGCCATATTGCCGGTGACAATGACGGGCAGGACTAACTCGCCTTTGTCATTAGCCAGCGCGGTATTTAGGTAGCCGCCGACCTTGGATCCACCCACGGCCTGACTGATGTTGTTGGCAAGCAGTGCCGTCATATGCATGTTGATGCCCTGGTTTACGAGATTCAGCGCACCATTGGCGGAAAGCGAGCCGCTGTCGAGCACCGCGCTGAGATTATTGGTATTCGCGACGCCATTGACGATGTTCAGCGTGCCGGCCAGTTTGCGGAGCGATGTGCTGTTGCCGGCGGCTTGCGCGGGCGCGCTGTTGAGGAATTTGCCGATTTTCGCGAGCTCGTTGAGGATGTTCACGTTTTTCAACTGGCCATTGCTCACGTCGAAATTCAGAGTTCCATTCAGTGTTCGGGTCAGCTCGTCGCCGGAGCCCAAGGCGAAACGCAGGTCGGAGTCGGCCTGGAGGCTTCCATAGAGAGTATTCTTCATGGAGCTAACGGCGGATAACAGTGCGTTCGTGTCGACTCCGGCAAATTTCATCTTGACAGCGGCTTGGGGCGTGGCTGGACGCATATCGGCGCTGACTGTACCATTCGCGGTGCCGCCGAAAATACCGGCGCTTAGAGGCGCGAGATTGATGATGCCGCCGTTAAGCTGGCATTTCGTATTCAGGTTAGTGAGCGCGATGGTCTGTCCTTTAATCAGCGAAGAGCTGGTAAGAGACGCGTTTGCCAGGCTGCAGGTGCCCGAATAGAGAAGTTTGGAGGAGTCGGCCAGCGGCCCTTTGACGTGCGCGTCGAGCGAGGCGGAGCCCGTTCCCGAAACATCCTTGACGGCATCGGCGCCATAGGCTTTAGCAATGTTGAGCAATTCGGTCAGGTTCGCGCCCTCGGTCTTGATGGTGGCATCCACACTTTTATTGGGAGTTGTGTACTGCGACAGAGAGAAAGCCGCCGATAGCGCCGTAGAGCCGCTTCTCGCCGTAAAGGTATTGGAGAGGATCGTATCGGGAGAGAGTGTCAGATCGATCTCAGGAACGGAGACGGGCTGCTTGATTTCTCCGCCTCCGGCCTGGAGCTGCTTGCCGACGATCGAGCCGTTCAATTGCGGCTTGGAAACAGGTCCTTTAGCGGTGACATCCATACTAAGGTTGCCGCGTATCTGGTAAGTGGGATTGAATGCGACCCCCATAGCGCCGGCCAGCTTCGCCAGTTCGGTAATGGAGGAGTCCTTTGTGACGAGGCGCACGTTCAGGTTCATGGGCTTCGCGGCGGCGTCGATATCTCCTGATGCATTCAGAGTTGTCGGGCCCAGTTTCACAACCGCGCTGCGGATCTGAATTTTTTCCTGCTTGCGATCTTCGCTGAGATCGTAGTCGGCCTCGATCAGGTACTCGATTTTCGATCCATGAATAACCGTATTCTCGAGTTTCAGATCGCCTTTGGCGCCGATAGTGTTGCCGCTGGTATCGATGTCGGCTTTGCCCGAGGCGACCGTGTCGGTTTTGGGCGGCAGAGTGCCCGCGGCGAAGCGATTCACTGCTGCAAGCGAGACCTCGTCCAAGCTGAGCTTGCCGTTTACCGGCGGCAATCCTGTGTTTTGCCCTTGCTCGAAGGGACCCGCTTTCCCATCGAACGCGAGCATCTGCTTGCCCTCGCCCGGGAAGTGGACGGCCAATTCGAGACCGAATTCTTTATCCAGCGCAAAATCGCTGAGTTTCAGATCGATGTGATCGTAGACGGCGCGCGGCTGTTTCGTGGTCTGGTCGGTATAGCCGAGCTGGCCATCGTTGATTTGCAGATTGGAGAGAGGAATGCTGGGCTGACTATTCGATGCCTGGCCGTTGGATGGGGCTTGGCCACTCGGTGCGGGTTGTGCTTTCGGTGCGGGCTGTGCGCTCGGCGCCGTCTGAGTGGCCGCTCCAACTGGGACGTTCGAAGAGCCGAGGCTCGAGTAGTTCCACACCCCGGCCGCATTGCGAACGAGCTCGATGCGTGGCTTATCGAGGACCAGTTTCCCGATCGCCGGATTCCCGCGGAGTAACGAAAAAAACCGTACGCCGATGAAGACTTGACTGGCGGTGGCAAAGGGCCGTCCGGTGGGAAACGCGGGCGACTCGCCGATGGTCAATCCGTCCACGCTGATAGAAAGCGGAAACAGTTTTAAACCGAGTTTGCCCAGAGTAACGGGCCGATTCAACTTATTCTGCAATTCGGCTTGCACGCGCGGCCGATAGTGATCGACGCTGGCGGCGACGATAAGACCGGCAATCACTACAACCGCAACCAGGGCGACGACGATGATGACCAATCGCTTTTTCATATCCTTATGTTAGATCCGAAATACTACTGTTCTGTTACGCGGGTGAAACCAAGCGTCGAGACGAGTCTCGACGCGGCACGCAAAAGTGCGTGCGCCACACATGAATGGCGGTGTACTAGGTGTTATAATACAGGCCGTGATCCCATTCCGCCTTTCCTTCGAACCGGGGATTTCACTCTACGAACAGGTTGTTTATGCGGCCAAGAAGGCGATCGTTTCCGGGCGGATGCGTCAGGGCGATGCGTTCCCTTCGGTGCGGGAGATGAGCAAGGTTCTCAAAATTAACCCGAATACCGCACATAAAGTGGTCACACAATTGGTGGCGGAAGGGCTGCTCGAAGTCCATCCGGGAATCGGCACGGTGGTGGCGGGGCAGGGGGCCGCGAGCGCCGCCGATACGACGAAGTTACTCAACAAGGAATTAGAGCAGTTGGTGGTGGAGGCCAAGAAGCTAGGACTCGATCTGGAGGAACTGATGGCCGCCATGGCGCAGCACTGGCGGCGGCTGGATGGGAGGAAAGGATGAGCGACACGTTGCGAACAATTGGCCTAAAGAAACGATTCGGCAGGACGAGGGTGCTGGACGGGCTCGATATGGCCGTTCCGGAAGGCGCCATCTACGGACTGGTGGGGCCGAACGGAGCAGGCAAGAGCACGACGATCAAGATCCTCATGAACATTTACAGAGCGAGTAGAGGACGGGCCGAAGTATTCGGGCGTGACTCGCGGAAGATTTCGCCGCGGCGCGATCTGACGCGGATCGGCTACGTGTCGGAGAACCAGGAATTTCCGGAATGGATGACGGTGGGCTATTTCATGGCGTACCTGAAGCCGTTCTATCCAGCCTGGGACGACGAGCGCGCCGAAGAACTGCTGCGGCAGTTCGAGCTTCCACGAGATCGCAAGCTGATGCACTTGTCGCACGGGATGCGCATGAAAGCGGCGCTGGCGTCCTCGCTCGCCTACCGGCCGCAACTGATTGTTCTGGACGAGCCGTTCACGGGCCTCGATTCGCTGGTGCGGGATGAGCTGATTGAAGGACTGCTCGAGAGCGCGGAGGGCGCGACGATTTTCATTTCGTCGCACGATTTGGCTGAGATTGAAAGCTTTGCAAGCCATGTGGGCTATCTCGACCGCGGGCGGCTGCAGTTTTCCGAGGAAATGTCTTCGCTGATTCAGCGGTTCCGTGAAATTGAAGTCACGCTGGAGGGGCCCGCACCGCGGGCAAATGGGTGGCCGGCCACGTGGCTCAACGTGGAGCAATCGCCGGCGCTGGTCCGCTTTGTGGATGCACAGTTCGATGCAGAGAAGAGCACGGCCGATGTGCGGCGGGTGTTCGGCGAAGGAAGCGCGGTTGCTGTGAGGCCGATGCCGCTGCGGCAGATTTTTGTGACGCTGGCGAGGGCCGGCAGAAAGGCGGCATAGGGCATGCGACAAGCGCTGCATATTTTTAAAAAGGACGTGCGGCACCTTTGGTTTGAAATTGCGATTGTGCTCGTTGTAACGGCGGCTTTTGCATTTGTGGGCGCGCGCCGCGCTTTCTGGCTGGACGATCCGAACGCCAACCGCAACGTGGCATGGACGATGGCGCAGATTTTGCTGCCGCTGGCCTGGTGGATCCTCATTGCGCGCGTGGTGTATTCGGAGACGTTGCCCGGCGATCGGCAGTTCTGGACGACCAGGCCCTATCGATGGATGAGCCTGCTGGGCGCCAAATTGCTCTTCATCGCGATATTTGTGAACCTGCCCTGGTTTATCGCGGATGTAATTATTCTTCGCGCCTTCGGATTTGCGCCTGAATCGCAATTAGCTGGGCTCTTTACCGCGCAGCTTCTGATTTCCGTTGCCTTTCTGCTGCCGGTGGCGGCGGTATGCGCGGTGACTACGGGGTTTGTCCAATTGCTGTCGGCGAGCTTTGTTCTTTTCGTTGTGGTGCTGGCGTGGAATACAGTCTTCCCGCAGCTTGTGCTGGGCGCCACTTGGGGTGCATTCAATTGGATTGCGGTGTACTACTCGATTCTGGTGGCCGGAATAGGCGCGCTGGTCATATTGACCTGGCAGTATGCCAAGCGGAAGACCTGGTTGAACAGAACGGTGGCGGCTGTAGCTGCGATTGCTGCGATGGTGGGAGCAGTGTTAATCCCATGGACGTCCGCATTCGCAATTCAGAGCCGGCTCTCGAAACAGCGAATCGACGTACATTCGATTCAGGTATCGTTCGATTCCGATAGAAAATGGCTGGCACGGGTTCGCCCAGACCGATTCGGCGCCGGAGTGGGAATCGAGCTGCCTATGAAAATCGATGGAGTTCCGGCAGGGATGGAAGCGAAGGCGGAAGGATTAACGATGCAGGTTGTCGGGCCGGACGGAAATGCGCGGCCAGGCGCGGGCAGGCCCTGGATGCAGATCGATTCGGATAGGCAGCTTTCGACGCTAGTGAGCGAGGTGGATGGACGGTTCTACCAAAGCGTAAAGAATAAGGTCGTGAAAATTCGCGGGACTCTCTATCTCACGCTATTCGGGAACCGGCGAACGACGCGGATTCCGTTCGGGGGCGAGCGCATTGCCACACGCGGCCTGGGGATTTGTTCCGCATATCGAACGGGAGGCCATGGTCCTATGGGCTACGTATATTTGCTGCAGTGCACCTCGCCGTTCCGGACGCCACCGGACATGATCATGGTTCGCTTTGAAGAGCGCGGAAAGAACGTGTTTCGGCAAATAAGGCCCTATCCGGAGCGGCGCGTGATTTCCTATTCTCCTTTGCCTGCCGATTTGGACATCAGTCCGGTGAGCCAATATTTCACGTCGTTGACGCCGTTTCCTCGGGAATTATCGGATGTAGCGATCGATGATTTGGAGCCGTTGGCGCATGTCACGCGAGAGTTTGAGTTGGATGGTTTGCGGTTGGGGGAGTTTGAGACGAAGGCGGTTCAGTAGGATTTCGATAGGTGTTGAAGGTCTGCGAGATACTCGAAGTACTGTGTTGAGCGACACATCTGAAAAAGTGCGCGAGGTTTACTTCCAGCGGCTGAGAGGAATGACCGCTTCCGAACGGCTCGAGTTGGGCGCTGCGCTCTGGAGTGCGGGAGATTCGCTTCAACGCGCTGCGTTGCAGCGCGATAACCGCTACGCCGATGAGGCGGAGATCACATTTCGAATCGCGGCCTCCCGGTTCGGATTGGAAGTGGCACGAAAGGCCTACCGAAAGCTGTAATGTCACCCGCGGACGCGTTCGAGCCCTTGCGCTCCGCGCTCGAACAAGCCGGAATTCGCTATGCAATAGGGGGCTCGTGGGCAAGTACCGCATTCGGGGAGCCCCGCTTTACAAACGATGTCGACATCCTGTGCGACTTTACCGAGGGAAATCTTAAAGTGTTTCTGGACAGTCTGCCAGAAACCTTCTATGTAGATCCGGGAGAGGCGATGTCAGCAATTCGCCACGGCAGATCGTTCAATGCGATTTACATGCCGATAGCGTTTAAGTTCGATTTCTTCCCGGCAGGTGCATTCGCTCTCGGTATGGAGGAGTTGGATCGTGCCATTTATCTGAGTGACACCGGGCTTGCGAAAGCACCCGCACCGTTTGTGACGCCAGAAGACATTTTGCTCGCCAAGCTCTTTTGGTTCAGGTCTGGCGGTGAAGCCTCAGAAGTGCAGTGGCGGGATATACAAGGAATCGTTCGTACTTGCGCAAACACTCTCGACCATCGGTACATGCGGAGCGCGGCGGTCAGACTGGGAGTTGGAGACCTGTTAGAGAAGGCACTTACCGGGACAGGCGCTATGCCCGATTAATTTGTTTGGCTTTTATATGTGCAAATTCGGTGATGCGCGGTGTATCCACGGATCGGCTGATTCGCGCGCTTGGGTATTTTGGGTATACGATCTTCGCACCGGGCCGCTTCCGAGGAACATCGGCTCCCGAGGGCCGACATCTGGACACGGAGCGGGGAGCGTCAGCGCAATGTCGTTGACTTAAGCGGCATTGAAAACGACTCGAGGAGGCCGATTGCCAATCGGCCGCGGATTTCCAATCCGCCCCACATGGCAGAGGTCTCAAACTTCGGTTATTTCAGGCTTAAGTCAATGACATGAGCGTCAGCGACCTTAACTGCCCATCCGTCATGTCTCGCTGCAGGCGGGTCCTCCGCTCCCTCACGGTTGCGGTTCTTTTGCGGCGACTGCTATCGTGGGCGCGAGCATCGCCAGGATGAAGTCGGCTCTTTGTTGAGGATCGGTTTTGGGTAGTTCGATGGGCTGGTAGCCGTATTCCCGATAGACGTCAGCCATCGTTTTGTAAGTAGCGACAGCTTCGGCGTAGGTTTGTTTGCGCTCGCTATCGGTCGCGTATATTTCCTCCCATGGCGGCGCGAGGAAGACGCGCGGATTATAGCGGTATACGCGGCAGGCGGTTTGCAGTTCTTCGAAGAGCGGCAGGCCGATCAGGCGCACGTAGCAGGCCACGTCGAGAATGCTGCGATCCATGAACACCATTTCGGTGGAGCTGCTCTGGCGGTAGGCTGCAATCGATCTCTCCAGCATCAGCTCGGTATAG
>JAICIH010000191.1 GCA_025924475.1 Bryobacteraceae bacterium | reverse complement strand
GGCTGGGCTGACCAGGAACCGGAGGAATGCGTCAGCCTCGGATTGGTTCGGACTCGCCGCGACGATCCCGGCTTTCTGGACAATCGGCGCATGCCAGTCGGTGGGAATTAGATCCGGCTTTCTATCCACAACCAGGGACAAGGCGGTCAGCACCACGTCGGCGTTCCGGCTGTCGAAGAGCTGCAGCGCTTGGCGGACGTTTTCGCCGTAGACGATCTTGCCTTTGATCTCGGGCCAGAGGCGGGCGTGTTCGAGCGCCTGCTTAGCGGCCGCGCCGTAGGGGGCCAGACGGGGATTGGCGAGCGCTACGAAACGAACCCAATTTTGTTTTAAGTCGCTGACTGGATGGGACTTTTTGTCCTGCCACAAGATCGCGACCCGGCCAGTGGCATAGGTCCGGATCGAGTCGGGGCGCAGCTTACCGTTCGAAGCCAATTGGTCGACGAACTGGGCGTTAGCGGAGAGGAAGACATCGTAGGGCGCGCCGTTGGCGATTTGCTGGGAAAGCACTGAGCTGGCGCCATTTACGAACCGAATCTGCAGGTTGGGCTGGGCCTTCTGGAGGTCGGGCTGGGTGGGAATGAGGTCGGAGGCGGCGGCCACTGTTAGAATCAGAAAGCAACTTGACAACATCAGACTCATATTCGATACTAATAGGGAGCTAAGGCAGACACAACAACATGAGCAAGATAATCGGCATTGACCTGGGAACTACTAACTCCGTAGTAGCGGTGATGGAAGGCGGGCAACCGGCTGTAATCCCGAACCAGGAAGGCGGCCGCACGACGCCGTCGGTCGTTGGTTTTACGAAGAGCGGCGAGCGCCTGGTAGGCCAGGTGGCGAAGCGGCAAGCGGTCACCAACCCGGAGAATACCATCTATTCGATCAAGCGCTTCATGGGGCGCCGCTTCAATGAAGTGAGCGAAGAGATGAAGCTGGTCCCTTATAAGGCGGTCGCCGGCGAAGGCAATGACGCTCGCGTAGAGATCCAGGGAAAGAAGTATTCCCCGCCCGAGATCTCGGCGATGATTTTAACGAAATTGAAGGAAGCAGCCGAGGCCTACCTGGGTGAGAAAGTCACCAAGGCGGTAATCACGGTTCCCGCGTATTTCAACGATGCGCAGCGCCAGGCGACGAAAGACGCCGGGCAGATCGCCGGCCTCGAAGTGATGCGCATCATTAACGAGCCGACGGCGGCTGCACTGGCGTACGGTCTCGATAAGAAGAAGGACGAGACGATTGCGGTTTACGACTTCGGCGGCGGCACGTTCGACATTTCGATTCTGGAAGTGGGCGACGGCGTAGTCGAAGTGAAATCGACCAACGGCGATACCCACCTGGGCGGCGACAACATCGACCAGCGGATTATCGACTGGTTGATCCAGGAGTTCAAGAAAGACCAGGGCGTAGACGTTTCTAAAGATCAAATGGCGCTGCAGCGCATGAAGGAAGCTGCGGAAAAAGCCAAGATCGAGCTTTCGACACTGCTCGAGACGGAGATCAACCTGCCGTTCCTGACGGCGGATGCGAGCGGTCCGAAGCACCTGGCGATCAAGCTGACGCGGGCGCGCTTCGAGCAGATGGTGGATGACATTCTGCAGCGCTCGGTCGGACCTTGCAAGCAGGCTTTGCAGGATGCCGGCGTTACGCCGAAGGATATCGATGAAGTAGTCCTGGTGGGCGGATCGACGCGTATTCCGAAGGTGCAGCAGATGGTCCGCGAGCTGTTCGGGAAAGAGCCGAACAAGAGCGTGAACCCGGACGAAGTGGTCGCGGTTGGCGCGGCGGTGCAAGGCGGCGTGTTGGGCGGCGAGGTGAAGGACGTGCTGCTGCTCGATGTGACGCCGTTGTCGCTCGGCATTGAAACGCTGGGCGGCGTGTTCACCAAGCTGATCGACCGCAACACGACCATTCCGACGCGGAAGAGCGAGACATTCTCGACGGCGGCGGATTCGCAGACCTCGGTCGAAATCAAGGTTTACCAAGGCGAACGTGCGATGGCGCGGGACAACCGGCTGCTGGGAGTTTTCCAGTTGGTGGGAATTCCGCCGGCTCCGCGCGGCGTTCCGCAGATCGAGGTGACGTTCGATATCGATGCTAACGGTATTTTGAACGTGACGGCGAAGGACCGGGCGACCAATAACGAACAGAAGATCACGATTACATCTTCTTCCGGCTTGAGCAAGGACGAAGTCGAGAAGATGGCGCGCGATGCGGAATCGCACGGGGCGGAAGATCGCAAGAAGAAAGAAGAGATCGAAGCCCGTAATCGCGCCGACGCCATGACCTACAACGTGGAGAAGATGCTGAAAGAGCATCGCGACAAGATTTCCGAAGGAGACGCTCAGCAAGTGGAGTCGGCGCTCGAGGAAGTCAAGAAGGCGATGGCCGAAGGCGGCATCGATAAGATCAACTCGGCGACCGATAAGTTAACCACGGCAAGCCACAAGCTGGCCGAGGCGATGTATAAGGCGCAAAGTGCGAGTCCGAACGGCGCGGGCGCTCCGGGTGCGGATGCGATGCGGGCCGGCGCGGCGAGTGAGGGCGAGAAGCCCAAAGACAATGTGGTGGACGCCGAATTTGTCGATGTGGACGACAAGAAGTAAGCGGCCGCTGTCCAATTAAGTCAAGTAGAGCGGCGGCCCGTTGTGGGCCGCCGTTTTTTGTAGAGAGGATGAATGCCTTCCACGGCGAGAAAAGATTACTACGAAGCTCTTGGCGTAGAGCGCGGTGCCGACGCGGACGAGATACGCAAGGCCTATCGGAAGCTGGCGCGAAAGTACCATCCCGACTTGAATCCGGGAGATAAAGCGGCCGAGGAGCGCTTTAAAAAAGTTCAGGAAGCATACGACATTCTCAGCGACGAGAACAAGCGCAAAGTCTACGATCAATATGGCTTTTACTCGGACAACATTCCACCGAACGGTGGGCCCAGGCCAGGCGCATCGCCCGGCGGACCGAATTTTGAAGGATTCGATTTTGCCGAGTTCTTACGGAACCAGCAGCAGTACGGCGGGGGCGCGGCGGGTGGAACAGGCTTTGAAGAAGCCGAGCGCGGCGGAAGCTTTCGCGACATTTTCGGACAATTTTTCGGCGGCGGGAAAGCTCGCCAAGCGGTACAGCCGGAGCGCGGGGCCGATTTAGAGTATGGCCTGAACGTCGATTTTTGGCAATCGATACGCGGGACGCAGGTCAAGCTGAACATTTCGCGGCAGGAGACCTGCGAGACGTGCCACGGCACCGGTAGCGCCGGGAAGAACGTCGCCGTTTGTCCCGAGTGCGACGGCAGCGGTACGGTAACGCAGATGGCGGGCGCGATGAAGTTCAATCTCACGTGCAACCGCTGCGGCGGAACGGGGCGGCTGAAGAATACATGTCCTACCTGCCGGGGCGAAGGAACGTTGACCCGTTCGGATACGGTGGAAGTGAGAATTCCGCAGGGCGTGGCCTCCGGATCGCGCCTGCGCGTGGCTGGCAAAGGAAACGCCGGCGTAGCGGGCGGTGTGGCAGGCGATCTCTACATCACGATTCGCGTGGAGGAACATCCGTTCTTCAAGCGCGAAGGCGATAACATCAACATCCAGGTCCCGCTCACGGTGAGCGAAGCGGGCCTGGGCGCAAAGATTGAAGTTCCGACAATCGATGGGCGGGCGCTGTTGAAGATCCCGCAAGGAACGCAGAACGGGCAGAAATTCCGCTTACGCGAAAAAGGCGTGTTCAACGGGAAAAAGAACGCCCGCGGCGATGAAATTGTAGAAGTAGTTTTGCAAGCACCGGATGTGCGCGACGAGCGGACGCGCGAGTTGCTGCGCGAGCTGGCGCAGGTGCATACGGAGGATATCCGGTCGGATATTTGGAGTAAAGTGCAACCGGCGGCCTAGGCCACTGCGTGGCGGCCAACAGGCCACTGCGTGGCGGCCAACAAGCCACTGCGTGGCGGCCAACAAGCCACTGCGTGGCGGCCAATAAAAGAATTGAGCCATGACCAAGAGTAAGAGTAAAGCGGCATACATGATTTCGGCGGTGGCCGAGCAGTATTCGATTCACCCGCAGACGCTGCGGTTGTACGAGCGGGAAGGCTTGCTTGCACCGTCGCGGAGTGAAGGGAACACGCGCCTTTATACAGCCGAAGATCTGGAGCGGCTGGAAGTCATTCTGAAACTCACTCGGGATTTGGGCGTGAATCTTGCCGGCGTCGAGATCATTCTCAACATGCGTGAGAAGATGGACGCGATGCAGCGGCAGATGCAGGGATTCATCGACAACCTGAATCAGGAATTATCGGAACGCGCCGCGGCCAAGACGCCGGCGGAGAGCCGCTCCCTGATGCCCGTGATTCAGATGCCATCTACCGTGAGAACCGAAAGCAAGCGTCCAACGGACACCAAGCGGCGCGTACGTTAACGATCTTCCCGCACTCATCCCAGCTGCTCAGGATCGAGATTAGCCTCGATAGCTTCGCGAGCGGAAGGCCCGCGAAGGCCGCGATTAATTTGACGGATGGCGCCGAAATGATATGCCAAATGAACGACGCTTCCTACGACCCCATTTTGCTCGGTTGCAGTGAGATCTCCTAAGTTCTTCATCGAGTCTCTCCAAGTCTCAATTTCGCGAGCGAGCGAGTGAATTCGTTCTGTCCATTCGCTGTTTGACACTGCAATGCGATCCCAACTGGCGGCGTAGTCGGCTGTGGCGAAAGGCTCCTCGCCTCTGCTCCAACGATTGAGCAATTCGAAACCATAACGTAGATGATCTACATGGGCCGCAATGGAAGCGCCGCCGTTCGGCGGAATCGTCGATGCCTCTTTGGCAGACAGCCCATGGAGAGATTTGAGGAGGCCTGCATCGCCGGCGTTTAAAACGTAGGCGGAGGCCACGGGAGGGCCATCCACCAATTCACTAAGAATATTAATGAGCGGACCAACTGCGTCAAAGCTCGCCATGCTTTACGATAAATCGCGCCTATCGAACGCGGACTAGCGCTTCCGTCCACTCCCGGAGCTGCCGGTCTGCGAACGCAACATCGGCGGTTACGACGTGCAATCCCGCGCCATTCGCTATAAAAACTGCTCGCGCCGCCCCTTCCGCGCCGGCGGAGATGGCAACCTTACTATCCGCTTCCACAAGCCGCCAGTCCCGGGGGAAATTCCACTTCAGCCGATAGGTCTCTGGGGATGGCGCGTGATTCAGAATCTTGACCTGCAATGTCACGCGTTCTCCGTTACGCACCTCGCTTGCATACGGGTACGCCGCCGCCCAACTCTCGTCGATCTCGTAGTTCGGATCCGGCCATGGCGCCAGTTCCGTCAGGATTGCTCTCCGCTTCGTAAGTTCCGCGCGCATCCGTTCCCGCTGCTCCGCGGAGAAGCGAAACGTAGGCTCGACGTGCTGGTTGATCAACCACACATCTTTCGGCAGGCCATCCAACACGCGAAGACACTGCGGAAAACCTTGGTCCGGATGAACCAGATCGCGATTCTGCAGGCAATAATCATCGATCCCCGATGGGGTGAACGAATCGCCCAAAAAGAACAGCTTTTCGCCGCTGTCTTTTTCGAGCAGCAGTCCGTCGTGATAAAGAGTCTGTCCCGGAAAGTCGATGAAGGTGAACTGAAACTCGTGCCAGCGCATCTTGTTCCCGAATGCTTGCGGCTTCCCCGAAGAAATGGCATTTCGGGTCAAGCAGGGCAGCCGATAGTACGATGGCCGCTCGAGGACATCGGCCAGCCTAGTCGTGAAATAGATCGGGCAGTGAAAGCGATCGGCGACCTGCTGCGCGTAATCCGTGTGGTCGTCGTGATAGTGCGTGATCCAGATTCCTTCCACGTTCTTGACTTTGCCCGCCGCCACGAGTTCCTCCAACTTCGGCAGCGTTCCTTTATATCCGGCATCCATCACAAACGCAGCGCCGGTTTGTGAAAGCAAGATTCGTGAATTCCCGACGGCTTGGGCCCATGCGGGCAAAGGGCGCTGTTCGGCCATGGGCATCGAATCCACCGGACGGCCGTCGAGCGCCCCGTGCGAGCGGATGCGCAAGTTCTCCTCACCCCAGTACCAGAGGAGCGCATCCGTCGCAAAGTGACTTGCCATCAAGCTTTGCAGCCGCGCGATCAGCTTGGGGATGGCAATTTTCGGATTTTCGATAATCGGCCCCCGCGCGGGCACGATCACGTCCGGATTCCGCGCCGCGATCTTTCGGAGGCTCTCGATCAGATCGCCGGCTCGCGCCGCATAGCCGTGATAGCCGCGCGCTTTCGCTTCGGGAATCGCGTCCTGAAGACTGGAAAGATCGAACAGCTGGCCGTCGCCATAGATCAGATCCCCGGTGCAAGCAATGCGCTTACCGCCGATTTCCATCAGGTACGAAACGGCGCCTCGGGTGTAGCCGGGCGTATCGATTACCTCGATTTTCACTCCGCCCAAGTCGAGTGCTTCTCCGCCAGTCACGCCGCGAGAAACCCGCATGGGCTCGCGCAACACCTTTGTGTTCACTTGCGAGTAGTCGTGGAAGCGTTTCGTCTCGTAAGCCTCCCAAAACGCTCCCGGATTTTCGAACAAATTGCGTTCGCGTTCCGGCACGATTGCCGCGGAGCCCGCCTGAACCAGCGGAGTCCCGGCCCAAGCCACATCCCGCCGGGCGTGCGTGAAAAGGACATGAGAAGCGTTCTTTACATGCGCGGCCGAATCGCCGTAGACGAGCACGCTGTTGTTGATCAGCAGCCCGTTGACAGGACCCGGCAGCAAGCGAGCGACCGAAGGCAGCGGCGCGGCTTCGATAGCCGCCGCGCCGGCCAATGCTGCGAGAATCTGACGCCGAGTAATCTCAGCGCGCTCCCACATCAGAACTGATACCGCAAAGCAAACTGTAGTTGGCGCGCTGGTGCGGCATGAGTAACCAGCCCAAAGCTGTTTCCATCGAGGGCCGTGTTAATCGTATCGAAACGCACGTTGTTCGACAGATTGTACGATTCTCCACGGAACTGCAGAGTATGCCCTTCGAAAATTCGAAAGTCCTTCTGCAACGCAAGATCCCAGTTGTAAACGCCGGGCGCATCGATCACGAACTGCCCGGAAGTGCCGTATGTATATTGCGGTTGCAGCGCAAAGGCGGCGGTGTTGAACCATTGGTCCGCTGTCTTTGGCCCGGCATTCGGGTCGAGCCCAGTGGCATTGGGGCGCTGATACGTGCGCCCGACGTTCGCGCGGTCCTGATTCACGCGAGGATTGAGGGGATTGCCCGTTTGTGCGCGCACGATGCCGTCCGCCGACCATCCACCAAGCAGGGCGTTCACAAACGGATTCCAGTTTGCTCCAAAGTGCTTGCCCCGGCCGAACGGTAACTCGTACACAAAGGCAAGTTGGAAGATCTGCCGAAGATCGATGCTGGCCCGCGCCCATTCCTGATGAAGGTCGTATGGATTCTGAACGGTAGCCTCGGCAAGTGACGAGCTGTTGGTCATAGAGCGGCCCCAGGTGTAATTGCCGTTAATCTGCACGCCCTTACTGAAGCGCTTCACCAGGTTTAAGCGAAGCGAATTGTACATGGAATTGAATTTGTTATTGCCGCCATCCAGGTCGCCGAAATCGGGCATCAGACGGCGCGGCTGTATGGGCCCTGGACCGGGTGAAAGCGCGGAGTTGATCGGGTCATAGCCGACCTGCTTCTTGTTGGCATTGCCGACATAGCCGACATCCAGCGTCATGTCTTCCATCAACTGACGCTGGATGGTAAAGTTCCATTGCTGCGAATACGGTGTACGGTTCTCTGGATTCTGTGGCCAGCCGCCGATGGCGGACGTGTTGCTGAAAGAGGGGCCCGCATCGGTGATGAGAAGGTCGGGACGCACGCCCTGGTTGGCGGAGAAGTTCTGTTGGATGGTATATGGCCAGAACTTGCGCATATCCTGCAGCTCCTGCACGAAGGTCGAGTTGTAGAAGATGCCGTAGGCCGAGCGGATTACTGTCTTGCTAGTGAGCTGGTAGGCGAGTCCAATGCGCGGGGCGAAATCGAGATAGTTATTGCGCATCAGAGAGGGCCCGTAACCACCGGTATGAGCTGGCTCACCGGCTACACCGGTGACCGGATCTACTTCGGGATTCGTGGTGGCCCACAGTAAAGTGCCCGTGTATTTTCCGGACGATGGATCACGTCCGATGACAAGGTTACCGAGCCGGTTCGTTTCCTCTACCGGAGCTGGGATAGCTTCGTAGCGCAGGCCGATATTCAGGGTGAGCTTATCCGTTATGCGCCAGTCGTCCTGAACATAAAGAGCAATCGGGTTGATGTTAGCCTCAGTCACCGTGTTGCCGGTACCACGGCGGATTGCGCTCGGTGTGCCGAGCAGCATGCTGGCAAAGCTGTCGCCCGAATTGGAAATCGTGGATAGATTGGTGAGGCTGGGGTCGTAGTTCACGCTGCCGTCCATGGGATTCGTCGTGTTGGTGGAGAAGTGACGGCGGCTGTAGTTCATGCCAAACCGGAGCGAGTGGCGGCTCAGAACCTTGGAGTAGTTGACGAAAAATTGATTGATGTGATCCCCGGTGATCTGGCCGCCCTGCCCGACGGAAAATTCACCATCCGCGGAGAAATTGGGAAGCGGGTCAAAGAGCACGTCCGGGATGAACATGGTGATACCGGATTTGGCAAAGAAGTCTTTACGATTAATCCTGGAGTTGACTGGCGGCTGCGGCAGCAAGGGCACGTTCCGTCCATATTTCACTTCCAACACCGAAGTTGGGCTGAAGATGTGGGTCCACGAACCCATATAGTTGTCGACATCAAAGCGGCTAAGCTGCGCCAGGTAGGGGTCGCTATTGGGTTGGAGTTGGCCGACTCGCTGGCGGCTGTAGCGGAACGACACCGTATTGCTGGAGTTGAAATTGTGGTCCGCTCGCACATTGATGGCGTCGCGGTCATTGGAGTATCCCTGGGTGTTGACGAAGTTGCTCGTCAACCCACCGCGATTCGGCAAGGGAACCATTGTGTCCATAAAGAACGTCATCGCCGGATTAATCATGCTTTTCGGAATCTGGTTGTTGACGAAGGGCTGCCGGATGACAGTCTTACCATCGGCAGCAAGCGTTCCGGTGAAGGGATTGTAGAGGCTTTTCGAACCAAGCGAGGAAAAATCACCGTCGCGCTGCGCCTGTATAGGGTAGCTGCTGAGGATGGTTTGACCCCGGCGAGCGCGGAATCCCTCCCAGTTAAAAAACCAAAAGGTCTTATCGCGGCCGTGATAGATCTTCGGAATCACCACCGGCCCGCCAATCGCCACGCCGTATTGATTCTGCCGGAATGGTACTTTGCCGGTTTTATTCCTATTCGCGAAGAAATCGTTCGCATCGAACTTGTCGTTGCGAAGATATTCGTACGCGGTGCCATGCAAGTCGCGCGTGCCGGATTTGATAACGATGTTGACGTTGGACCCCGAAGAACGACCAAATTCGGCCGAGGTATTGTCGAGAACCCGGAATTCCTGGATGGCGTCCATGGAGGGCGACATGCCGGGGGAATTCATCATCATGAAATTGTTGTCCACCCCATCGACCGTGAAATTGTTATCCTGCCGGCGCTGGCCGTTTACAGAAATCATCTGAGTGCCGGAGAACGTTCCGTTCGATTGGCTGCCGCCCTGGTCGCTGGTACCCGGCATCAGCATAATGAGCCGGGTATAATTCCGCCCGTTGACCGGAAGGCGTGAGACTTCGTTCCCCGTGACGGTTCCGCCCACGCTGGCATCCTGTGTCTGGAGGACGGCGGCGTTGGCCTGCACTTCGACCTTTTCGCTCACCACCCCTACTTCCATCCGAAAATCGACTTTCACGTTAGCCGCCGCATCCAGGACGATGTTCGGTTCAATCTGAGTTTTCATTCCCGGCGACGAAGCGGTGACCTCATACGTTCCCGGGTGGAGCGGGAACACACGGTAGGCGCCGGCCTCATCGGTCTTAAGCTGCCGGGAGACCCCGGTAGCGACATTCTTGACTGTAATGTCCGCGCCCGCCACGCTGCCGCCCGAAACGTCAGTAACATTGCCGACGATGGTTGCGTTGTTGGTTTGCGCGACCGTCAAGGAAGCCAGTGCAACCCCGGACCAAATGACCAAAAAGGCTTTCGCCGAAAGACTCCGCATAGTACCCTCCCTCCACGTGGTGGAAAACGAGATTGATGGGCAGTACATAGACCCCCATCCCCGCTAGCAACTCTCTACTAGGCTCTGGCCCCGAACTATATCACAGTTGAAACAAAAGATCCATGGCTTTTCTGGCGAATTTTCCCAACTTTATCGTTGACTTTGCTTCTGCGCCTTTGCGAAGCTTGAGCCGGCATGGGGTGAGAGAGCATCGCCCGCGTAGATAATCAGCATAGGCAAAAATGCACCTGGATCGAATGAAGTATGGGGCGGCGGCTCTGCTTACAGTTGCAGCGGGTGTGGTTTGCCTTGGCCAGGGAATTTCGACGCACAATGCCATTCCCGTTCCCAAAGCGACTCCCTCCGGGCGGCCGTTTCCCGTAAGTTTTGTGGATGTGGCCCAAGAAACGGGGCTGCGCATGAGATTCACCTCCGGCAACGACGAGTCAAAAAAATACATCATCGAGGCCAACGGCACGGGCGTGGCGTTTTTCGACTACGATGGCGACGGCAGACAGGATGTGTTCCTGGTGAATGGATCGCGGCTGGAAGGGTTCGCAGACGGCAAGGCGCCGACGAATCACCTCTATCGCAATGAAGGTAACGGCAAATTCACGGACGTGACGCGGGAGGCGGGAATGGCCCGGTCAGGCTGGGGCAACGGAGTCTGTACTGGCGACCTGGACAACGATGGGTTCGAAGATCTCTATGTGACTTATTGGGGCAAAAACGCTCTCTACCGGAACGATGGACATGGCAAGTTTGCCGACATTGCGGGCAACAGCGGGGTGGAGGGAAGCGGAACGGAATGGAGTTCGGGTTGTACGTTCTTTGATTACGACAGAGATGGATTTCTGGATCTCCTGGTCACCAGTTATCAGAAGTTCGATCTAAAAACGGCCCCGCCCCCGGGCAAAGGATCGAATTGCGAGTGGAAGGGAATGCCGGTGTTCTGCGGTCCGCGCGGTTTGCCGTTTGGGAAAGTGACTCTCTATCACAATCGCGGGGACGGAACATTTGAGGACGTGTCGGTAAAGTCTGGCGTTCGTGTTTCAGAAGGGGTGTATGCCTTCACGGCCGTAGCGGCGGACTTCAACGGAGATGGCTGGGCCGATGTCTATATCGCGTGCGACTCCACGCCGAGCTTGTTTTTCAGGAACAACAAAGATGGAACTTTCGCCGAGATCGCGACGGAAACTGGCATTGCGTTCAACGAGCATGGTTTCGAGCAAGGCGGTATGGGAGTGGCTGTCGGGGATTATGACGGCGACGGAAAACTGGACATTTTGAAGACCAATTTTGCCGGCGATTACCCCAACGTATATAGAAATCAAGGCGGCGGCATTTTTGAAGATGCGGTGATGAAAGCGCGTCTGGCGGTGAATCCGCAATACGTAGGATGGGGCATCGGCCTGGTGGATCTGGATAACGACGGCTTGAAGGATGTTTTTCAGGTGAACGGACACGTGTATCCCGAATT
>JAICIH010000190.1 GCA_025924475.1 Bryobacteraceae bacterium | reverse complement strand
GCCAGCCGAGCCACTCGCCGCATGAACTGACCGAGTATGTCACTCCGCTGCGCGCCTAACGCGACGCGGATTCCGATCTCACGAGTTTGTCGCGCCACCAGAAATGCCAGGACGCTATAGATACCGGCGAGCGCGAGGATAAGTGACAGCGCCGCAAATGAGTTGATCAATACGGTATTGAATCTCTCGGGCGCTTTAGATTGCGCGAGGATCTCTTCGATAAGCTGCACTCTACCAATCGCCGACGATGGATTGGCGCTCGCGAGAGCGTGCCGTATAGCTTCGACCGGCTCCGTTGGGCCATTGAAATGCGCGATCAACCAGATACTCGCAAATGGCATCGGGCTCTGTGAGAGCGGCACATACACCTCCGGCTCCGCCTCGCGGCTGAGCCCCAGGTGCTTAACGCTTCCAACAACGCCCACCACCGTGCGCCAAGTCGTCTGATCGCCGAAAGCGATGCGCCGCCCGACCGCGTGTCCGCCCGGCAGATATCTCCGCACGGCCGTTTCGCTCAGAAGAACAACTGGCTCAGAACGCTCTGTGTCACGAGTGTCAAGGCTTTCGTCCCACAATGATCGGAATGCCCATTGTGGACACGAAACCGGGACGTACGACTCGCATCCAGATCTTTAGCGAATCCTGAATAGAGCGAACTTCGGGATGTGCTTCCGTTCTGAGTCCCCATCGCCAACCGGTAGTGAAGCCCGGAACGTAGTTGGTCAAAGCCGTCGACCGCACTGCGGGCAGCGCGGCTGTATTCTCGAGCATCCTCCGACACAACACGTTCTCTAACTCCGCCTGTCGAAGCTCCGGCGGGATCGTGACTTCGAGACTAATTCGCTGCCCGGCTTGAAAACCCGGATTCACTCTCGATAGACGGACGAAGCTGGTGAGGAGCAGCGTTGCCCCGGTCAGCAAAATGCAGGAAAGCGCCGCCTCGGCAACGATCAAAATCTCTTGCAGCCGGCCGGAGTCCTTCATGCGGCGCTGCAGACTGCTTCGCGAGAATCGCCACGCCGGCACGATTCCAAAAAGCAATCCACTTAAGACCGAAACAAGAGCGATAAACAGTAACACGTTTCGGTCGATGGACAAAGTGTCCATACCGGGGATCCAAGCGACTCCCGCGATTCTCGGAAGCAACGGTTTCAGAACCTGTAGCATTCCGAATGCGAATCCACAACCAAGCACACCTCCCAAGCCGGACAGCAGAAAACTTTCCGTTAGCAGGAGCCGGACCAGGCGCATGCGGCCGGCGCCTAGCGCCTCTCGCACGGCAAGCTCACGCTGTCGAGAAAAGCCGCGCGCGAGCGTCAAGTTCGCCACGTTCGCGCAGGCGATAAGGAGCACGAACAGCACAGCCAGCATCAGAACGAGGAGAGTCGGTCGCACCGCATTCCGAAGCTGGGCGTCGATGGGAACCAGATTCGTCTCGTGACCGGTGTTGGCCTTCGGCCACTCCTTTTCCAGCCGCGAGTTGATCGCCGTCATATCCGCTTGAGCTTCCGGCAGCCTAATTCCCGGGCGAAGACGACCGATGACCAAAAGATCGTGCGAACCCCGATCCACCCGCCGCGATCCGCTCAGGACAAGCGGAACGAAAACGTCCGGTTTCGCGCCGAAATAGATACGGAAATCTTGTGGGAGGATCCCGATAACCGTGTAAGGTCTTTCGTCGAGTTGGATTGTGCTACCGATCGCAGTCCGTGATGCGCCATAGTGCTGCTGCCAGAAGCCATAACTCAGCAGCACGACCCGGCCTCCCGCTCTTTCGTCCGAACTGGTAAATCCACGACCCGCTACTGGTTGCACACCATAGGTGGCCAGCATATCGGTGCTGGCCGAGACTGCGATCAAACGCTCCGGAGTTCCCTGGCCGGTAAGCGTAACCGGACCTTCATCATGGGCCGTGAGACTCGCGAATACTTGGTTCCGCGCGCGCCAATCCAAATAGTCGGCTGGCGTGACGCCGTTCTCACGCGAACCTTCCTTTGGCCTCTTCTCCCATGCAATGACGACCCGGTCGGAATCGCGGTAGGGCAAGGGCCGCAGCAGTGCCGCATTGAAGATGCTGAATGCTGTGGCGCTCCCGCCAACCCCTAACGACACGATCAGAACCACCGCGGCCGAAAACCCGGCGTTTTTACGGCAGCTTCTGAACGCGTATCGCATGTGGGCTACGGATTTGCCGAACCCGGATTAATCGGCAGCGGCTCGCGCGAAAGCCGAGAATCGGGAACACCGCGCAGTAGCTTGAACGTCCGCTCCCAGCGTGTCCGTGTGAAGAAATGCTCACCGAGATCGACCAGATGCGAGACCACGGAGCCCACGGATTCTCCCGTCAGGTCTTCGGTGGATGCGCGATACGACCAATAGATCAAGAACGGCTTACCAACGATATTTTCTCTCGGAACAAATCCCCAGTAGCGGCTGTCGGATGACTTATCGCGATTGTCTCCCATCGCGAAATACATACCCGGCGGCACAACGACTTCTCCTCCCGTGACGTTATCTTCGAGCATCGCCCGCTGCGCTTCCAGCGCCGGATCTTCCTTTACCGGACGGCAGCACGGGTTAGGGAAATTGTCGAATGCGGGATCGTAAGCATATTTGTGGTACACGTAAGGCTCGTTGAGCCGCATCCCGTTTCTGTAGACCACACCGCGCTCGATCTTGAGACGATCTCCCGGCATTCCGATAAGCCGTTTGACTAGCATCGTATTGATATCGCTGGGATACCGGAAAACGATAATATCGCCATGTTTCGGCTCCTGATACGGCAGTAAATACTTACTGAGCGAGCCGGCGGGCGAATACGCCAGCTTATCTACCAGGACATGATCGCCGACCAGCAGCGTATCTTCCATGGATCCGGTTGGAATGACGAACGGCTGTGCCAGCGTGGTCGTCCCGAACAGGAGAATAAGGATGGTAACGGCCCACTCCGCAACGCTCTTTTGCTTTTTCATACTCGCTCCCAAATTCCACTTTCAGCGGCGCGAAACACCGCATCGATCACCTTCATGTTGCCGAGCGCGTTCTCGAGCGGTACCGGGACTTCGCCGTCTTCCTGAATGGCTTTCGAAAACGCATCGCCTTGAATCGTGTATTGATCGACCGTGGCAAACTCTTCGGCGCGCGCGCTCAGCCCGCCCAACTGCGAGCCATCGTCAATAAAAATGCGGGACGGCCGGTCTGGCGGGATGTTGTACGGAATCTCGATATCGATGCGGCCCTTCGTGTCTAAAACCTGCATGCGCTGGAACGGAACAAGCTGCGTGCTGCACGTGAAGATCGCTTGACCGGGATCGAAATCGAGCAGCGCAGAGCTCAATCGATCCGTGTGCATTTCCGGATCGCGCTCGACCATTGCCGCAACCCGAACGGGCTCGCGCTCGAATAGAAAGCGCGCCATCGTAATCGGATAGCAGCCGATATCGTAAATGCCGCCGCCTCCGATGGATGCAACGTTACGTACGTTCTTCGGATCGCGATTGAAATAGCTGAAGACACTCACGATCGCTCGCAATTCGCCGATTGCGCCGCTACACACCAGCTCGCGCGCCCGCAGCCATTGCGGATGCGTCCGCACCATGAACGCTTCGCCAATTTTGACGCGAGTTTTATCCCGCACTTCAATGAGCCTGCCGGCTTCCTGGGCCGACAAAGCCAACGGCTTTTCGCAAAGGACATGCTTGCCGGCTTCCGCCGCTTTAATGGACCACGGCACGTGCAGATGATTCGGCAGCGGATTGTAAATCGCATCGAGCGACGAGTCCGCGAGCATCTCTTCATACGAGCCGAATGGCTTCGGGATTTGAAGCTGCTTCGCAGCCTGCCTGGCGCGCTCCGGATCACGCGAAGCGATCGCCACGATTTCGCAGCGTTCGCTCCGCTGCATCGCCGGAATCACCTTTTTCATCGCAATATTCGCAACGCCCAAGACGCCCCAACGGACCTTAGTAGCTGGCATGGTTAGTAGTCTCTCATTTGCTACTCTGAACGCGTGAAACTCTACGACATCGATCCCGGATCCGATTGCCCGGAGATCGTACGAGCGATCATCGAGATCCCTAAAGGCTCGGTGAACAAGTACGAATACGATGGCGAAACGGGTTTGTTTCGATTGGACCGCGCGCTGTACTCTCCCATGCACTATCCCGGCGATTACGGTTTTATTCCAGGCACTCTGGCCGACGATGGCGATCCGCTAGACATCATGGTGCTGGTGGATGAGCCGAGTTTTACGGGATGCCTGATGGAAGCCCGCCCGGTCGGTCTGCTTCATATGGTAGACGAAAAGGAAAACGACGAAAAGGTGCTGGCTGTTCCGACCCGCAATCCGCGCTATGACAGCATTCATACAGTGGATCAGGTTTTTCCGCACATCCGCCGCGAAATCGAATATTTCTTCTCCATCTACAAAGAGCTGCAGGGCGCGAAAACGAAAATGGAAGGCTGGGGAGGCCCGCAGGACGTCCGCCGGGTCATTACCGCAAGCCGGCAAAGCTATCTGGATAGAGTCGCCGGCAAAGTAGCCGAGCCGGTAAGCACGCGTTAGGCGAAACTGTCGCCGGAATCGTCGCCGAAGTCGCCTCCGTCGTCTCCCGAGTCGTAATCGGCATCCGCCAACTGGCTGTCGTCGGTTTGCGCGTCGACGTAGGAGGCGTCTTGGGTTTGGCCCGCATCGATTTGGCCTGCATCGTCGCTCGTATCGGCAAACTGCTGGCCTGCTTCGTGCTGCGGCGAGTCGTAATAATTGTTAATTACCGTCTCTTCTACCGGCATTCCGCCGAACCCGCCCAAACCAGCGCCGCCGTAGCCCGGATGCGAAAACAAGGAGCGGATCCCTTCGAAGGCCAATGCGCCGGCGGCAACTCCGGCGGCTGTTTGCGCCGCCCCGCGCAAAAAGCTGGGGCCTCCACCGCCCGGACTGGGCCCGCTCGGGCTGGGGGCCGCAGACTGGGGCGGAGGCGGAGCAGCATATTGGCTCTGGCTGTAAGACGGCGTACCCGGGCGCGGCGGCTGCTGCGTTCCCAAAAAGCTACTGCCCGCCGACGGCCTTTCCGCCTGCGGCACTTGCTGTTTCAATTCCTGAATTTGGTGTTGCGCCTGTTCGATCGCCAGATTCTGAATCAGAACGGTTTGCGTCATCAGGTACAGCGCATCCGGACGCGACCCAATCCGGGTGCGAATAAACTCCTCCGCTTCGGCGTCCTTGGGAGGCGGTGGCGTCCGCGCGATTTTATTCGCCAGGTCCGAGAGCATCTGACGTTCGTCGGGGGTCATGAAGAAGGCTCCTTTGCCTATAAGACGCCTATTCAGACGCGAACGTTGTGGCTTTTGTTCCGTCCGCTTGCAACCGAGTCCTAGTCATGACAGTGTAAGAATGGATGCCATCCGTGAGCCCCAGCATCGTCCCGGAAGCCGCGGCAGACGCTTCCACAGATCCGGAATTGAATCCCTGGGAGTCGGCCGCGCATCGATTCGATGAAGCGGCGGAAATCCTTCAGCTCGAAGATGGTATGCGCAAAGTATTGCGCCAGCCGGCCATGGAGTTAACCGTTCATATTCCGGTCGTGCTAGACGATGGCCGCATCGAAGTGTTCACCGGCTATCGTGTGCAGCATTCCATCGCGCGCGGCCCGGCAAAGGGTGGAATCCGGTTCGCTCGCGATGTTTCCCTCGATGAAGTGCGCGCTTTGGCTGCCTGGATGACGTGGAAATGCGCGGTGGTCAATATTCCGTTCGGCGGCGGCAAAGGCGGCATTATCTGCGAACCGGAGTTGTTGAGCGAAAGTGAGTTGGAGCGCATTACTCGCCGCTACACCGCCGAAATCGGCGAGTTTATCGGTCCCGAGCGCGATGTTCCGGCACCCGACGTAAATACCAATGAGCAGACGATGGCCTGGATCATGGATACCTACTCGATGCACCAGCGCCATACCGTTACAGCGGTAGTCACCGGCAAGCCGCTCGAATTGGGAGGTTCGCTCGGACGGCCGGAAGCTACCGGCCGCGGCTGCATGATCGTTACGAAAGAAGCGCTGAAGCGATTCGGCTTATCACCCGAAAACACGCGCGTTGCGATTCAGGGCTTCGGCAACGTGGGCGGCAAGGCGGCGCGCCTGATGAGCCGCGCGGGCTTCAAAATCGTTGCTATAGCGGAGTACGATGGCGCCGTATACAACCGCCACGGATTAGACATTGCCAAATTGGCCGAGCATCGCCACGAAACGGGTTCCATTCGCCAATTCTCCGAAGCCGAAGATATCGACAAGGCTGAAATTTTATCCATCGATTGCGATGTTTTGATTCCTGCCGCTCATGAGAATGTCATTACTTCCGGCAATGCCGGCCAAATCAAAGCCAAAATCCTCTGCGAAGGCGCCAACGGCCCTACGACGTTCCAGGCGGATTCCATTCTGGCTGAAAAGAAAATCTTCGTGATCCCCGACATTCTTGCCAACGCCGGCGGCGTGACGGTATCGTATTTCGAATGGGTGCAGGACCGGCAGGGTTACTTTTGGAACGAAAAACTGGTGAATGAGCGCCTGGAAGAAATCATGGTGAGTAGCTTTGAGAGCGTAACCGGCTACGCCGAAAAGCACTCGGTCAACAACCGAACCGCCGCCTATATCCTCGCTCTGGACCGCGTGGCACTTGCCATCCGGCGCCGCGGCTTGTACGCGTGACCGAACCCTCCACGCCGCTGATGCGGCAATATCAAGCCGCCAAGCAACAAGCGCCGGGAGCCCTGCTGCTTTTCCGTCTCGGCGATTTTTATGAGTTGTTTTACGAGGACGCCATCTTAGCCGCGCGCGAGCTCGAAATTACGCTCACCGCGCGCAACAAAGAAAAAGGCGAGCCGATTCCGATGTGCGGTGTGCCGTACCACGCAGCTCAAGCCTACATCGCCCGGTTAATTCAGAGCGGCCATCGCGTTGCGATTTGCGAACAGATGGAAGAAGCCGGTCCGGGAAAAAAGCTGGTGCGCCGCGAGATCACACGCGTGGTCACGCCAGGTACCGCCACCGACACAAACCTCCTTCGATCGCACGAGAATAACTATCTGGCGGCGGTGTTTTCCAAAAACAGCCGTGCCGGTCTTGCCTACGCCGATCTCTCGACCGGCGAATTTCGAACTACTGAAGTCGCAGCCGCCGAGTTGCTCTCTACTATTGAGACGCTGAACATACGAGAGGTTCTGCATCCGGAAGGCTATCCTATCGGCGCATCCTGCCTGGAGACGCCGCTCGACGCCTGGATTTTCGGCGGTGATTATGCCGGCCGCCAGATTCTCGAGAACTTCAAATTACATTCCCTCGATGGCTGCGGCCTGGGCGATAAGCCGCTTGCCAGCGCAGCGGCCGGAGCTGTTCTCCACTATCTGCGCGAAACGCAGAAGTCCGCTCTCGAGCATTTAAATCGCCCCGTTTTTTACCAGCGCAATAAGCACATGACGCTCGACGGCTCGACCATTCGAAATCTTGAATTGCTCGAGCCGCTTTTCGCCGGCGAAGCCCGTGAATCGACGTTGATCTACGTGTTGGACAAAACCTGCACCGGCATGGGCGGCCGTTTACTGCGGCATCGCTTGCTGAATCCATCCTGCCAGCTGGAGGAAATCGAGGCGCGGCTCGATGCGGTTGCCGAACTCGTCGCCAAAACCATCCTGCGCAGCGATCTGCGTAAAGCCTTAGGCAATATTCAGGATCTTGAACGGCTGCTGGCCAAACTGACTCTCGGCACCGGCACGCCGCGCGATCTACTGGCGCTGGGACGGTCTCTCGCACAACTGCCCGGGCTCATGCAATTGACCGCGGCCTGTGAGACTCCGGCGCTGCGTTTCGAGGCCGATCCGGTGGAAGACGTCGCGAATCAAATCCTCGCGGCGATCGCCGCAGAACCGCCGGTGAATTTAGCGGATGGCGGCACAATCCGCGAAGGCTTCGATGCAAAGCTCGATGAGCTGCGCGACATCAGCCGCAATAGTCGCCAGTACATCGCCGCGATTGAATCGCGCGAGCGCGCGGCCACCGGCATCCAGTCGCTGAAAATCCGCTTCAACAACGTCTTCGGCTACTACATTGAAGTTTCAAAAACGAACCTGCCTCTGGTTCCCGCCGCTTATGAGCGTAAACAAACGCTGGCCAATGCCGAGCGCTTCACTACTCCGGAGCTGAAAGAACTCGAAACGAAGGTCCTCTCCGCCGAAGAAAAAATCCTTTCGCTCGAGCGAGAGATCTTCCAAAGCATTCGCTCGGCCGCCGCCGCTCAAGCCTCGCGCATCAAGTCCGCCGCTGCCGCCGTGGCCGAGTTAGATGTAGCCGCCTGTCTCGCGCACGTCGCCGTGGAAAATCGCTACCGCCGCCCTCGCTTTTCCGATTCCGGGGAGATGCGGATTGAGGCGGGCCGCCATCCGGTAATTGAAAAGCTTACCGAGCGCGATGCGGTTCGCTTCATCCCGAACGACCTGTACCTGCATTCCTCAAATCAATACATCGCGGTGATTACCGGCCCGAATATGGGTGGTAAATCTACGTATCTGCGACAGGCCGCGCTGATCCTGATCCTGGCGCAAATCGGTTCCTTCGTCCCGGCGGACGCCGCCCTACTCCCGATAGTGGACCGGGTCTTTACCCGAATCGGTGCGGCCGACAATCTTGCCCGAGGCCGTTCGACGTTCATGGTCGAAATGACTGAAGCCGCAGCCATCCTCAATACGGCGTCAGCTAACAGCTTTATAGTATTAGACGAGATCGGGCGCGGCACCTCGACCTATGACGGTTTGGCCCTTGCCTGGGCCATCATTGAGTACGTTCACGAACGGATTAAGGCGAAAACATTATTTGCGACCCATTATCACGAGCTAACCGGCCTGGAAGATCAACTTTCTGGCGTAGGAAATTTACAGGTGGCTGTGAAAGAGGCAAATGACCGTATCTTATTCATAAGAAAGGTAGAACCTGGTGCCGCAGACCGTAGTTATGGCATCGAAGTGGCCCGTTTAGCCGGTCTTCCCTTGCAAGTAATCGAGCGCGCGAGGTCCGTTTTATTGCATCATGAAGTAAGGGAACACTCGGTACGTGAGGAACTCACCCCGGGTGATGCTAACGCTCCCTTACAGATTAAGTTGTTCGAGCCCGTGGAGCAGGGGCTCGCCGATCGGATCCGTTCATTGAACGTCAATGAATTGCGGCCGGTTGAAGCTTTCGAAATTCTGCAAAACTTGCAGCAAGAGTTGCTAAAGAGATGAGAATAGCAGGCATCATGAGCGGGACTTCGCTCGACGGCATCGACGTGGCCATCATCGACATGATCGGTTCTGGTTTCAAGGCAAAGATCAACGTCTTGACGAGTCATTCGGTCCCTTATCCAAGAAAGATCCGTGAAGCGTTACTAGGTGTCTCGAACACCACGACTCCGACGGGCGATATTTCCAGGCTGAACTTTCTTCTCGGCGAACTATACGTCGAGGCTTTGGAAGAGACTGCCGAGCGGGCGCAGATTCCTTTGGACACCATTAAGCTGATCGGCTGTCATGGCCAGACGATCTTCCATGAGGGACAGGCGGCGCAGTATCTCGGGAAGAAGGTCGCCAGCACTTTCCAGATTGGCGAATCCAGTGTGATCAGCGAGCGCACCGGTATCAATGTAGTCTCTAACTTCCGCGAGCGGGACATCGCCGCGGGCGGTAAGGGTGCGCCTTTGGTTCCTTACTTGGACTACATGCTGATGCGGCACCGTGGGCGCGGCCGTGTTGCGGTCAACATCGGCGGCATCGCCAATCTCACGGCGATTCCTCCGAATACCAGCACGGACCGCGTGATTGCGTTCGATACCGGTCCAGGCAATATGGTGATCGATCAGTTGATCACGCGTATCACGCAGGGCGGCCAGTCTTACGATCGCGACGGTGCCATGGCAGCCAGCGGCGTAGTCGATGTCAAGCTGCTCGCCAAGCTTCTCCGTGACAAGTATTTCCGCGCCAAGCCCCCGAAGTCGGCCGGACGCGAGCAATACGGAGCGGATTTCGTCAGCAAGCTCCTCGATACGGAGCTGAGTAGCGAAGATCTTGTGGCCACGGCGACTGCGCTGACCGCCGAGAGCATTGCGCTCGCGGTGCGTAATTTCGTACTGCCGGAAATGCGCCTCGATGAGGTCTTCGTTTCCGGCGGCGGCGCGCACAATACGACCCTCATGGCGATGCTGCGCAAGGCGCTCGATCCGCTTCCGGTGAAGGAAAGCACGGAAGTCGGTCTCGATGTGGATGCCAAGGAAGCTATCGCCTTCGCGGTCATGGCGTATGAAACGGCGCATTTGCGGCCGTCCAACGTTCCGAACGCCACAGGCGCCAAGCGGCCCGTAATACTCGGGAAAATGACTCCCAATGGTGCGCCACGGAATGGCAACGCAAACGGCACGTCCAACGGCGCCATCAGCCCCAGCATGAATAGCGCGGCGCATAAGGCGAAAGCCGCGCGTTCCACGAAGTTAAGTCATACCCCCATTCCGCAGAAAGCTAAGGCAGCGGCGCGCTAACAGCGCCGCTGCTGACAGAAATAGGCGAAAATAGAGGCCGTTGCGTGCGACCTCAGTGTCTCTAGGCGGTGTCACACCGCTTGCTATATGTTGCTGCGTCCTGGCGCTTGCGCAAGAGCCGGTCACACCCGGGAACGAGTCGGTTCCGACGTTTCAAAGCAAAGTTAACTTGGTCGTTGTGCCGGTTGTCGTGCGCGACAAGCATGGAGAACCGATTGGCAATCTGACCAAGGACGATTTTCAACTGTTCGATAAAGGCCGGCGGCAGGCAATCGTAAGCTTCTCGGCGATCAAGCGCACGAAAGAAATTCCAACCAGCGATGCGCCGGCCGCCACTCTCCCGGTTGATACGAAAACCGGCGCATCCAGCCGTTCCGAAGCGAACCCGTCCAAACGATCACTTATCTATCTATTCGACGATTTGAACATTCGGTTCGCCGCCATGGCGAATATCCGTGACGCCGCCGTACGCTACTTCAAAAACAATCTGGCCGAGGGCGACCGGGCGGCAATCTACACGTTTTCCGGAAATCCCACGCTGGAGTTCACCAGCGATCGGGAAAAGCTTCAAGAGGCCGTTTCGAAATTGAGATGGAAGCCGCCCGCCGGACGCGGCGAATTTCAGTGCCCTGATGTCAGCTACTACATCGCGGATTTAATTCTCGTCAAGGGCGACAGCCAGGCGCTTGAGGGCCTGGTGCATCACACGGTCGAGTGCGCGCATGTACCTCCAGAAATTGCGAGGGGTATCGCGATGGCGGCTGCCAATCGGGAATTGATCATCGGCGTACACGACACGCAAGTTGCGCTAAGGACGCTGGCCCGTGCAATTCGCCGACTGGCGGCAATGCCCGGCGAGCGCTCTATCGTGTTGGCCTCGCCCGGCTTTTTTGCGCAAACGCCGGAAGATGCCACGGCCATGGCCGAGATACTCGATCTCGCCGCTAGATCGAATGTGGTCGTCAGCACGCTGAGCGTGCATGGCGTCATTGTGGCGGAAGGAGAAGACATCACGGCGAGGGCAGAGCCGGATCACCTATGGACGCGCTATCGCATCGAAAATGCGCGCGCCGACGGCGACGTC
>JAICIH010000189.1 GCA_025924475.1 Bryobacteraceae bacterium | reverse complement strand
TCCTGGACGATCGCCTTTTCGAAAAGCAGCGTTTTCAGCCGGGCGCGGCGTTCTAACCGGAATTTTTTACGGGCTTTCCGCAAAGCTGCCAATCTGCAGGCGGTCGCGGTGGCGAGCGAGCAGTTCGGCTTGGCCCCCTTAGTCGCCGTATTCGATTTCGGTTACGGGGAGATTGAGCGCCAGATCAAACAGCGCGGCGCGCTGGTGAACAAGCTTGCGGTCGAGCGCAGTTTGCAGCTCGGTATCAGCGAAGAAGTCACCAAACTCGAGATGAACATGAGCTGGCTGGCTACGGTCGCCTCCGTCTCTCCCTTTATTGGTTTGTTCGGTACCGTGTGGGGCATCATCGACGCGTTTGAAGGTTTAGGAAACGCCGGCAGCGCCAGCCTGCGCGCCGTTGCGCCCGGTATTTCGGAAGCTCTTGTGACGACCGCGGTGGGCCTTGCCGCCGCGATTCCGGCGGCCATTTTTTATAACATCTTTGGCACACGTATTAAAGAACTAGGGACGCGTATGGAAGACTTCGCGATCGAATTCCAAAATTTCGCCGAGCGCGATTTCGGCGGCTGACTTCTGTGAACCGGCATGGCTTTTTCATTCAATAACGGTGAGGGACGGCGGCCGGGCCGCCGCTTCGGAGCGCCGCACGCCGTTTCGGAAATCAACGTTGTCCCGCTGGTCGACGTGGTGCTCGTGCTGCTCATTATCTTCATGATCACCGCCAACGTCATGGAGTTCGGCCTGGACATTCGCGTGCCCGAAGTGCGCCGCGTGCAAAACACCGCGCAGGATTTGCCGGTAGTCAGCATTTCCAAAAGCGGTGAGTCGTTTCTAAATGAAAAGCCGACCAATATTCATTTGTTGGCTCAGGGCGTGCATGAGCGTTTTCGCAACGCGACCGCGGTCTACGTACGCGCCGATAAGGAAACACCATGGGACGCCATCGCGCAAGTGATCGCCGAACTCGGTGAGGCGAAATTTGAAGTGAAAATGGTGACTGCTCCCACCGATGCCGCGGCGCGCCGGCGTCGCTGATTATGGCTGAGCCGCTCGACATTCTCGACGATCGAGATCCGTTGGCTGGTCCGTTTCTGGGCTCGCTTCTATTTCACCTGGCGGTGGTTGCCTTCTTATTCCTCGGCTGGTTTTGGATGAAGCGGGCGCATGAGACGCTGGGCGAAATCAATCCGGCCGGCGGTCCGGCCTACGCGGTCTCCCCCGTTCATACCATTCCTGTTCCGCAGCGCGATACACCGCCGAATCCCGTTGCGCACGATACGCAATCCGCAGTTCCTACCGCTCCCGAAAAGCAGGACGAAGAGAAAAAGCTGATTATGCCGCCGCTGCGGGACACATTCGAAATTCCGGATAAGCTGAAGCCTAAATCGAAGCAGCCCAAACGCAAGCAACAGTACACTGAGCCAACGCCTCCCAATCAGATTTTTAGCCGCTCCCAGCAGGCGGTTTCCAATCCGCTGTACAGTATGCCGTCAGGCGGCGGACAGGTTGGTATTGGGCCGAATTCGCCGCTCGGCAGCCGCCTGGGCTGGTATGCCGAGCTTATCCGGCAACGTATTGCGCAAAACTGGCGAACTAATGGGCTGGACGCCCGCTCGCAAGCCTCGCCTGCCATAGTGAATTTCACTATCGCGCGAGACGGCACTATAAGCGATCCTAAAATCGTGCAATCGAGCGGCAATCCCACCATCGATAACACCGCGCTGCGTGCGGTGTACGATTCCAACCGCTTGCCTCCGCTGCCCCCGCAAATTTCGGAGAATTCTATCTCGGCTCAGTTCACATTTAATTTACGCTGATGCGAATCTTTACTGCCTTACTCCTTCTGTTCGCGGCAACGTCTTGGTTGCCGGCCCGCCAGCAGGTTGTCGGAACCATCGAAAAGAATCCCGGCAAGCCGTTGGTCGCAGTGCCGGATTTCCGAGCCTCGGGCGCAGCCGCACCGCTAATCGTCGCTTTTAATCGCACCGTTCAGGCCGATCTCGAAAATTCACCGCTGATCAATTTCGTGGCGAAGACCCGCTATCCGGTGCAGATTCCGCAGCAGCCGAGCGATCTGATCGCCGGCGTAGCGCCACCCAGCGCCCGCCCTGCCAATCCGCAAGGCAACCGGCTCACCGACTGGGGCTTGCCTCCGGTTTCGGCCAACTATCTCGGAATCGGCTACGGCGCCGAGCAGGCCAATCTTTTTGTAGTGTCGGGATGGTTCTACACCACCGCGGCGAACATGCCCGGTTTGCAGCAGGCACAGATCTTCGGCAAGCGGTATACGGCGTCACTCGATGAAAACGGAGCGATCGATGCCGGCCATCGCTACGCGGCGGATATCCTCGCCCAGTTCGGCGGCAAGAGCCTGGTCGGCACACGAATCGTGTTTGTGTCGGATCGAAGCGGCTCGAAAGAGATTTGGGTAATGAACTGGGATGGCACGGATCAGCGGCAGATCACAAAGTTCGGCTCGATCTCTACTTTTCCATCTGCCTCCCCGGATGGCCGTCTGGTGGCGTTTACAACGTATGCGTCCGGATATCCCTCCATTCAGATGTTCTCGCTCGATACATTCCGCAAACTGCCGTTCTATAACCAGCGTGCTTCGATGAACGCCTTCGTCACATTCACGCCGGATTCCAAGCGCATTATTTTTTCGTCGACAGCCGGAGGCGGCCCGGCTCAACTCTACACAGCGAATATCGATGGCAGCGGCTTACGGCCTATTACCCATTCCGGCGCAATTGAAGTCGAAGCCAAGATCAATCCAAAAACCGGCAACGATCTGGTGGATGTTTCGGGCCGTTCCGGTTTACCGCAGATCTATCGCATGAACATTGAAGGCGCCGATGTGCAGCGGCTGTCGGCCGGCACCGGCGAAGCTACGAATCCCTCCTGGAGCCCGGATGGCGCGCATATCGCCTTCGCCTGGACTAAAGGTTTTGAACCCGGCAACTACAACATATTTGTGATGGACGTAGTGTCCCAGCAGACCGTCCAACTCACCACGAACGAGGGGCGCAATGAGAACCCCTGTTGGTCGCCCGATGGCGCCCAGATTGTGTATGCTTCAAAGCGCGGCCGGCAGTCTCAGATCTGGGTGATGAACGCCGACGGTACCGGAAAGCACGCCCTCACGCAAACCGGTAATAATGAAAAACCGTTCTGGGTAAATGCTGAAAAATAAACGTGGAATACTAGAGAAGTTTCAGGGAGGGACACACAAACTATCATGATGAAACGGAAAGCATCGCTAGCGCTATCCGCCGCGCTTCTGTGCGGGCTGGCAGCGTGCCACAAGAAGGCGCCGCCGCCACCACCGCCGCCGCCGCCGGCCCCCGCGCCGCCGCCTGCTGCCAAACCAGTTATTAACTACTTCACGGCTGAGCCAACGGTGGTTACCGCCGGCCAGCCATCCTCGCTGCGTTGGTCGGTGAGCGATGCTACCAGTGTTCAGATCGACAATCAGATCGGTCAGGTGAGTCCGGATGGCCGTCGCGGCGTTTACCCGACGGCGACTACGACCTATCACCTCACCGCCACGGGCTCCGGAGGTACATCGGAAGCCGATGCTACGGTAACTGTCAGTACCCCGCCTCCGCCTCAGCCTGTGCAAACTGCTCCAACCGAGAGCGTGCAACAAATCCTGGCGCGTCAGGTGCAAGACATTCATTTCGACTACGACAAGAGCGACATTCGCCCCGGCGATCAATCGATCCTGCAGGGCGACGCCAGCGCTCTTAAGACCATCTTCCAGATGGACCCGAACTTTATCGTCACCATTGAAGGGCATTGCGACGAGCGTGGTTCGGCTGAATACAATCTTGCGCTCGGCGACCGGCGCGCGGCTGCTACCAAAGATGCTTTGATTGCGCTCGGTGTTCCCGGCGAGAAGTTGAAGACTGTCAGCTTTGGCAAAGAGCGGCCGATCTGCACCGATGCCACCGAAGATTGTTACGCGCGTAATCGCCGCGCTCACTTCGCGGCCACGCAGTAACAAGCCATAATTGGTTGTGAAACGGGGGCGGCCCTGAGCCGTCCCCTATTTAGAGGAGTTCACACAAATGAAATTTCTGCGTCTCGCCTCGCTCCTGTTCGCATGCTCCAGCTTCTCCTTCGCGGTCAACAAAGACATCGTCCAACTGCAGCGCGATCTGGAAGAAAAGATGAACGCTCTTCAGAACGACGTCGATTCGAAGCTGAGCGCCATCGATGGCCGGCTGAGCGCCATGCAGAGCGATACGCGCCGCACAGCGGACCAGGTCGCTACGCTGCAGGATGCCGTTTCGAATGGCGTTGCTAAGTCTCTCGCTCCGGTGGCCGGGCTGGGCGGCCGCGTCGATTCCATGGGCGACGATGTGCGTGCTCTGAAAGACGCGCTGGCCGAATTGAATGCTCGCCTCGAGCGCATGGACGCGAAGCTCACGGATCTAAAAAATCAGTTGCAGATTATCCAGAGTCCGCCTCCGGCGCCTGGTGTTACCACTGGACCTGGTGGCCAGCCCCAAGCAGGCGCCACGCCACCCCCCAATGGAATGAGTGCGGATCGCAGCTACACGGATGCCGTACGCGATCTTCAGACCGGTAAAACCGATCTGGCGCGAAATGAGTTCCAGCAATATCTCACATATTTTCCCAACACCGAATTGGCGCCCAGGGCCCAATACTATCTAGGGGAAATCGACTATAATCGCGGCGATTACACGAACGCCGTGAAAAATTTTGACTTGGTTCTAGAGCATTATCCGGAAAATCCGAAAACAGCAGACGCGCATTTGATGAAGGGCTTGGCGCTGCTCAAGTCGAACCAGCGCAGTAAAGCGGTGCAGGAGTTCCGTATCCTCAACTCGAATTACCCGCACACGGAGCAGGCCCGCAAGGCTCTACAGCAACTCCGCAGCTTGGGCGCTTCTGCCGCTGGCGCCCCAAGCAATGCCCGCCGCTAGCTCGCCTTACTCTCCTGCTCCAGGGTTTCCACCACCCCGTTGTCATTAGCGAGCGCATCTCGCTGAACCCCCAAAACATACTCCATGCCTTCGCGGCGGCAGTGCCGTACTGTGCCGGAAAACTGTTCCTTGTGCCACTTAACGTTCAGCTTCGAGCCAACGCCGATCGGCTGGCGCAGACGAATCCCCGCTCCGCCGCGCGATATATCCTCAAGCATGGCATGTGCCGCGCGCGAAGTGCCCGTGGAGTCTTCCCACTGCAATTCGGCGCGTGCCATAATGACTTTCCTTGTCTCTGCCCGGTTGGCGCGCACACCGCCCTTATCGGCAAAACCACCTACTCCCACCGAAAAGAATGACTCGTCGTACGTTGTTTACAACTCCGCTGGCCGTAGCGGCGCCGCTTGCTTCGCCTGCTCCCGTCCCCTACGGAGCCGTCCCTTCCCCAAGGCAGCTTCGCTGGCATCAATGGGAATTGGCTGCTTTCCTCCACTTCACGGTCAACACCTTTACCGATCGCGAATGGGGGCTAGGCGACGAAGATCCGTCTATTTTCAATCCGACCGCCTTTGATGCCCAGGCGATCGTCTCTGGTCTGAAGGCGGGCGGTTTTCAAGCCGTAATATTGACTTGTAAGCATCACGACGGTTTCTGTCTCTGGCCAACGAAGACTACGGAACACTGTGTCCGGAACAGCCCGTGGCGCGGCGGTAAGGGCGACGTGGTGAAAGAAATCGCCGAAGCAGCGCGGCGTCAGAACCTGCAATTCGGGGTCTATGTTTCGCCCTGGGACCGCAACAATCCGCATTACGGCCAGCCCGAATACATCCGGATCTATCGTCAGCAACTAACGGAATTGCTGACTGGTTACGGGCCGATTTTCGAAGTCTGGCACGATGGCGCGAATGGCGGCGACGGCTACTATGGCGGCGCGCGCGAAAAGCGTCTGATCGATAAGCAGACTTACTACCATTGGCCAGAGACTTGGGATCTGATCCGCCGCCTCCAACCGAATGGGGTTATTTTCAGTGACGCTGGGCCAGACATCCGTTGGGTAGGTAACGAAAAGGGGGTTGCCGGCGATCCGTGTTGGGCTACCTTCGATCCAGCCGGCACACACGGTGGCCCCGGCATGCCTGGTGACACCAAGAGTGAAGAAGCCGCAACCGGCCATCGCCACGGTTCCCACTGGATGCCTGCCGAATGCGACGTATCCATCCGGCCCGGCTGGTTTTGGCATGAGCGCGAAAACTCACTTGTTAAAAGCCCGGACGAGTTACTCGATCTCTACTTCAAATCGGTCGGCCGGGGCGCTCACTTGCTGCTGAATGTTCCGCCCGACCGCCGCGGTCTGCTCCATGAAAACGATCTGGCTTCGCTCGCAGCTTTCGGGCAGCGGCTGCGCGGGATGTTCCGGGAGAACGCCGCGGCGCGCGCCACAACGACCGCCAACGAAACGATTCTCGATCTGAAGCAGACTACGCCGATTCAACTCATCCGGCTGCGTGAGCGCATTTCGCTGGGCCAGCGCGTCGATTCCTTTGCTTTAGAGCATTGGCAAAACAACGGATGGCAGACATTCTTCACGGGTTCGAGTATCGGCCCTTGCCGGCTGGTGCCGCTGACAAGTGCGCTCGTCACAGGCAAAATCCGCTTGCGCATCACGGGAACGCAAGCCCCGCCCCTTATCGAAGAATTTTCGGCCTTCGCGGGAGAACCGGCGCTTCCGGTCGCAATTGTCCGCGAAAATATCGAATGGCTGGATGTCTGGCTTCCCGATACAAACCGTCACAACCTTCCGCGCGTTCTCCTGATCGGCGATTCCATCACTCGCTCTTACACGAAACAGGTGGAAGCGAATCTGAAAGGCAAAGCCTATGTCGGGCGGCTTGCCACTTCCAAATCCCTGGGCGATCCCGCCTTGCTCGACGAAGTCGCGTTAATTCTCAAAGAGCAGTCGTTCGACGTGATTCACTTCAACAACGGTATGCACGGCGACGGGTACACCGAAGAGCAATATGGGGCCGCCATACCGGGGCTCCTTGAAATTTTTCGCCGGCTCGCTCCGCGCGCCAAATTGATGTGGGCGAGTACAACGGATGTGCGTGTTAAAGACGATCTTGCCCAGATCAGCCCAAAAGCCAACCGCATCCTGGAGCGCAATCGCATCGCCGCCGCCATTATGTCCCGGCGGAATATACCCATCGACGATCTGTTCTCCGCCATCAAAGATCATGGCGAGTATCACGTCGAAGACGGTGTCCACTTCAATCCTCAAGGCGTCGAAGTTCTGGCGGCGCAAGTCAGCCGTGAGATCGAGGGCCTGTTATAGGCAAATAGTCGCGCGGCGGCATTGAGCATTGATACCGTATACCAATGCCGAAGAACGTCAAGAAGCTCTCAAGTTCGCGCCGTCCTGCGCGTAGCAGCGCTGCCAAGGCCGTTGGCCGCAAACTCGATGCGATGCCCGATCGCATAGACATTCGTGACTGGTTTTATCAGCCTCCGCTCATCGCGCTGCCTGACCAAATTGTCAATATCGATGCCGTTCCAAGAATTCTGAACCAAGGATCGGAAGGCGCTTGCACGGGTTTTGCGCTGGCAGCCACCATCAATTTCAGACTCGCCGCCAAGGGCGTGAATCGCTTCGTTAGCCCGCGCATGCTTTACGAGATGGCGCGCAAATACGATGAATGGCCCGGCGAGCATTACGAGGGGTCATCCGCGCGTGGCGCCATGATCGGCTGGGTTCGTCATGGCGCCTGTTCCGAAGAGTTGTGGCCGAAGGCTGTGCACGGCATCCAGCACTTCAATCAACAAATCGCTCACGACGCCAGGCAATCGCCCGGCGGCGCTTTTTACCGCGTCATGCACATGCAGGTTCGCGATGTCCACGCCGCACTGCGTGAAGTCGGAGCTGTTTACATGACCATCATGGTCCACAAGGGCTGGGACAGTCCGGGCAGGCGAGCGCATCGCAGGGACCTTCTAACGGCGCCGCTTACCTATGAATCGAACGGCCGGACCAAGAAGGCCGATATACCGGTGATTCAGCGGCAAGGACATTCCGACGATGGCCATGCCGTGGCGCTGGTCGGCTACAACGATATCGGCTTCATCATCCAAAATTCCTGGGGCGAGGATTGGGGCTACCAGGGGTTTGCGCTCTTACCGTACGAAGATTTTCTGCTGCACGCCACCGACGTCTGGGTCGCTCAGCTCGGCGTGCCGGTGCGGCCGGATATTTGGCGGGCTATGCGAGCCGCCGATACTACCGCCGGAGCCACCCGTAGTGCGGAATCCATTCCTCTGATCGATATTCGGCCGTTTGTGGTGGATTGCGGCAATAACGGAAAACTATCGGACACGGGTGATTACTGGACTTCCGAGGCCGATGTCGCTCGTCTGTTCACGGAAACCATACCACTAGCCACCAAAAGCTGGCGGAAGCGCCGCGTGCTTCTGTATCTACATGGTGGGCTCAACAAAGAAGTGGACGTGGCGAAACGAGTCGTCGCTTTTCGCGATGTGATGCTCGCCAATCAAATTTATCCGCTTCACATCATGTGGGAATCCGGCGCCGCCGAGATATTGAACGATCTCATTCGAGACTTCATTACCCGTCCCGACCAGCGCGCGGGCGGCACCGCCGATTGGATGCACAAATTACGCGACCATCTGGTGGAAGCCAAGGACTGGACCTTCGAGCTGACAACTGCCCGTTTAGGCTGCGAGATGTGGGGTGAAATGAAGCGCAACGCCTGCCTCTCTTCCACATCGGCAGACGGAAGAGGCACGATGCAGCTCATTGCCAAGCACGTTATCGATGCCCTCAGCCGGGCCGGTGCTGCCGAGCGCGCCACTTGGGAATTCCATGTGGTCGCACACAGCGCCGGAAGTATCTACTTCGCTTTCGCTCTCGAACATCTTCTCGCCATGCAAGCGCAAAACATCCGTTTTGGCAGCGCTCATTTCATGGCGCCGGCCATGAGCGACGAGTTGTTTAAAACGATGATCCTCCCCAAAATCCAGGCGGGCAGTTGTCCGGCGCCAAGCTTGTTCATTCTGAGCGATGCGGCGGAGCTGGCCGATTGCGTCGGACCGTACGGTAAGTCGCTGCTCTATTTAGTGAGCAATGCGTTTGAGGGCGTTCGCGAAAAGCCGATTCTGGGAATGGAAAAATTCCTGTTGGCGGACCCGGCGTTGAACGCCTTGTTTCGCCGTCCTACCGCAAATCACCATCCGAGCCTGGTGATCGCCACCAAGGCGCTACCCAACGGCGATGGCGATCCGTTCAGCGCCAGCCACAGCGAATCGCATGGTGGATTCGATAACGATCCGGCGACTCTGAATTCCATCCTGCGCAGAATTATCGAACCCCCTGGAGGCAAACTGAATCGCGAGTTTACGTCTCGCGATTTGCAGTATTAAACATCACAGCCGCAATGTGCCGCATAGAAGCGAGCTCTGCCGAAGCGTCGAGTCCGGCGGATTCTCTCTGAGTCCAACGCTCGACGGTTTCGAGCAGGTCGGGAACGATGAGCGGATTGAACGCCAATTCCCGTGGTGGCGTAAGCGCGTCGGCCGCTGCTTCGTATTGTCTATCTTTGATGATGGAAACGCAGACATCCACGCATTCCGCACAGATGTAGGCCTGTGAGCGGCCGGAGGACGGCGACGAATAAGAGAACCCACAACGTCTTTGCTTTTGTTGCAGAACGAACAGCGCAAGTCAGAATCAGAACTCGTTCGCCGCATACAAGAATTATCGAAAATTCCCGCCCAACCATTGCAGCGCCTTGCTATCCTAACCAGCGCGCGCCTTCATGCCTTCGCTCCCCAAATCTCTCCCACATATCTGCGTAGCTTTGGGGTTTCCAGGGGCGGCGCAATTGGCCCGCGCCGCGGAGCGTGAATACAAAGACGGGAACACGTTTCTCGAGTTTCGGCTGGACTATCTTCCCGACCCATCCGCCGGTATAGAAGTCATTCGCAAGCTGCGCAAAAGCTTACCGGGCATCTATATCCTGGCCACCTGCCGGCACAAGCGCGCTTCCGGCCATTACAAAGGCGACATCGAACAGCAAATTGCCATCCTGCAATCCAGCGCCGAGGCCGGCGCCGCTCTGATCGACCTCGAAATTGAATCGGCCGAATCGGCAAAGCCTGCTGTTGCGGCTCTAGGCGAAGCTGCGCCGCTGTGCCTCTCCTATCACAATTTTGAAACTACGTCAGCGCTCGAGCCGGTCCTTCGCCGTCTGGCGCGTTTCCCGGCGAGCGTTTATAAAATCGTCACCACGGCGCGCAAGCCGTCGGATAATTTGCGCTTGCTTCAGTTCGCGCGCTCTCATCGCGGCACGCCCTTGGTTCTCTTTGCAATGTCGGAAATCGGATTACCGAGCCGCGTTCTCACGCCATCGCTGGGCGGTTTGTACACCTTCGCGGCGCCACGCGAAAACGGTGGTACCGCGCCCGGACAGATTCCGGCCAAGCTGATGCGGTCTCTCTATCGTTGCGAGAAGCTTACGCGCCATACGCGTTTGTATGGGGTGGTGGCCTGTCCGGTAGCGCACTCGAAATCTCCGCAGATTCACAATCGCGCTTTTCAGGCTCGCCGTCTCGATTCGGTCTATCTGCCGTTCCTGGTTGCTCCGGCGCATCTTTCCGACTGGATGAAGTTCGCCGCCGCGCAACCCGTTGTTGGGTTCAGTGTCACCATACCGCACAAGCAGCGCATCCTTCGCTATCTGGATTTCATCGAACCGCAGGCACGGCGCATCGGGGCGGTAAACACCGTATGGCGCAAAGCAGGGAAGTGGCGTGGCACAAATACCGATACCGAAGGCGTGCTGAAGCCTTTAAGCAGGCACTTGCGTCTTGTTCGCTCTTCCGTTTTGATTGCAGGTTACGGCGGCGCCGCGCGAGCCGCCGCTATTGCTCTTTCCGGCGCCTCGGCGAAGGTCACGATCACGGGCCGCAACATCAAAAGCGCGCAATCACTGGCGCGAGCGGTAAACGGCGAAGCCGTCACTCTCAAAGAAGCCGCTGAAAACCGCTACGACGCGCTGATTCACGCGACGCCGCTTGGGATGTTCCCGCGCACCGGCGAATGCCTGTTCCCCGATCGGTTGCCCGCCTCGATCGTGTTCGACATGGTCTATAACCCGCATGAGACGGTATTGCTGAAGTGTGCGGCTGCTCAAGGTGCAACCGTCATTCATGGTTCAGAGATGCTGCTCGAGCAGGCTGCTCGACAATTCGAAATCTGGACCGGAGAATCAGCGCCGCGAGCAGTGATGGCGGCCGCTCTTGCCGGCTAACTGCCCGCGCGAGAACTAGCTTGTTTCCGCTGAAGGGTGAAAGCTGAAGAACGCAGGTAAGCTTTCGCGCAGCGACGCTTCGTGCTCCCATTCGTCATATTCGATAAGCCGCTCATTCTGGCTCTCCCGGATGTGATTGGACATGACTGCCATTGCTCGCGTTGAGTTCTTTGCGCCCACTGCCTCCAGCATCTCCCGGTGCTGGCCGTGAATCTTCGCCAGTGCTGGTCCATCATGGCCTTCGCGGTGGATGGCGAAGATTCTGATCAGTAGCCTAGTCTCGTTCACGACCTTCAGAATGCGCGCGTTCGAGGCGAGCCGGAGCAACAGAGTATGGAAGCCCAGATCGCAGGCGATGAAACGGTTCATCTGCTTCAAGTCCAGCTTGTCCCGGCCCGAT
>JAICIH010000188.1 GCA_025924475.1 Bryobacteraceae bacterium | reverse complement strand
GTATACGTTCGAACTCTCCAAAAAGCGAGATTGGCGTCGAGACGAGACTAGACTAGACTAGACTCGACGCGGCACGCATGAGTGCGTGCGCTACAGCTCACTTCAATACGCCGTTAGAATATGTTGCAATTTCTCCGTCATACCCCATATACTGGGGTCCAGTTGCCGGTTCGCCGTTTCCAACTTCTGGGCGGTGATGAAAAGGGAACCCGGTGTGAATCCGGGGCTGCCCCGCAGCGGTAAGCAGGAACGAACGTCGCAAAAAGCACTGGCCCGCAAGGGCTGGGAAGCTGCGGCAAGTAGGTCTGAGCGGTTCGCCTGTAAGTCCGAAGACCTGCCGGTAATAGCGCGCTACGGCGCGTGGATGTAACCCAGGCTTCGTGGGAGAGCTGATGGGGAACAGCCGTTCGCGGCTGCCCTGCCTCTATTTTCCTGTCTAGCTTGGTGACCCAATTGGGAGGTTACCGGCATGCCGGCGTCAATCACGACAGAACAATTGCAGTACCAGCCAGCCCTTGATGAGGCTTGGCCCAAGATTTCCACCGCAAGCGGAATGAGCGTCCGCAAGCGCAACGGTTCGCTTGAATCCGTAGACGTCAATAAAATCGTGCGAGCTGTGGGCCACTGTGCCGCCGGTCTGCCGAACGTGGACGTCATGCGCGTCGCGGTGAAAACCATTGGCGGCCTGTACGACGGCACCACGACTTGCGAGCTCGATCAGCTTTCCATACGCACTGCGGCAAGTCTTGTGGTGGAAGAGCCGGAATACTCGCGCCTTGCCGCACGCTTGCTCGAAACTTACATTGCGAAGGAAGTTACCAAACAGGACATCCACTCGTTCTCGCAATCCGTGGCGGCAGGCCACCGCTTAGGACTGATCGCCGATGAAACCGCCGCATTCGTCGCCTCTCATGCCCGCAAGCTGAATCTGGCTGCCTTGGCGCCTTCCAACGATCGCTTCGAATATTTCGGATTGCGCACCGTTTACGACCGCTATCTGCTGCGCCACCCGGAGACGCGCTCTGTTTTGGAAACGCCCTCCTACTTTTTCCTACGAGTCGCCTGCGGTCTCGCCCAAACTCCACAGGAAGCGTTTGAACTGTTCTCGCTCATGGAATCCCATGAATACCTGCCTAGCACGCCGACTCTATTTAACTCCGGCACGCGGCGTCCGCAAATGTCTTCCTGCTATCTGCTCGATTCGCCCCAGGATAACCTTGAAGCCATTTATGATAAGTACGCCGATGTCGCCAAGCTATCGAAATTCGCCGGCGGAATCGGTCTCGCTTACCACCGCGTGCGCTCCCGCGGGTCGCTCATTCGCGGAACGAATGGCCATAGCAACGGAATTATCCCCTGGCTGAAGACACTCGACTCATCCGTTGCGGCAGTGAACCAGGGCGGCAAGCGTAAGGGAGCATGCTGTGTCTATCTGGAAACCTGGCATGCCGATATCGAAGAGTTCCTGGAGCTTCGTGACAATACCGGCGACGAAGCCCGCCGCACCTACAACCTCAATATCGCGAATTGGATTCCCGATCTTTTTATGGAGCGCGTCAAAACCGACAGCGTTTGGAGTCTTTTCGATCCGAAAACATGCGCCCATTTGACGGACCTGTTCGGCGAGGATTTTAGAAACGCCTATCTGGCGCTGGAGGCCGATGCGAAATTTGTGCGCCAGGTGAACGCGCGCGATCTCTATGCTCGTATGATGAAGTCCCTGGCCGAAACGGGCAACGGCTGGATGACCTTCAAAGACGCCTGCAATGCAAAATCGAATCAGACCCTCATCCCCGGCCGTGTTGCGCACTCGTCGAATCTCTGCACTGAAATTGTGGAAATCAGCTCGGAAGGAGAAACTGCCGTTTGCAATCTCGGCTCGGTCAATCTCGCCCGGCATGTGCGGAATGGCCAATTCGATTTCGAGAAGCTGCGGAATACCGTCCGCACTGCCGTTCGTTTTCTGGATCGCGTCATCGACATCAATTTCTATCCCACGCCGCAGGCCGCGGATTCTAATCGTAAATGGCGGCCCGTCGGCCTGGGTCTGATGGGCCTGCAAGACGTCTTTTTCGAGCTCGAGCTGCCATTCGACTCCCAAGAAGCTGCCGCTCTCTCGCGTCGCATCCAGGAAGAAATTTACTTTCATGCGCTCGATGAATCCTGCGATCTGGCGCGCGTCCGAGGCAAACATCCGAGCTTCGAAGAAACTCGTGCGGCGCAAGGTTTGCTCCAGTCCGATTTATGGGGCGAATGCCCGGCGGATACAGAGCGTTGGAATGCGCTAAAGGAGCGAATCCGGGAGCATGGCTTGCGCAATTCCCTGCTCCTGGCGATCGCACCCACTGCCACTATCGCTTCCATCGTGGGCGCTTACGAGTGCATCGAGCCGCAAGTATCGAACCTGTTCAAACGAGAAACGCTCTCCGGCGAATTCTTGCAGATCAACCGCTATTTGGTGGAAAAGTTAAAACAGATCGGCTTGTGGACCGAGGAGATGCGCAACCGCATCAAGCAAGCCGAAGGCTCCATCCAAAACATTCTCGAAATCCCGGATTCCATCAGAACTCTTTTTCGCACCGTCTGGGAGATTCCCATGCGTTCGCTCATCGATATGGCCGCGGGCCGCGCTCCCTTTATCGATCAGAGCCAGTCGCTCAATCTATTTGTAGAAAGTCCATCGATCGGCAAGCTCTCTTCCATGTATATGTATGTCTGGCAGAAGGGGCTGAAAACAACGTACTATCTGCGCTCCCGGCCCGCGACTTCGATCGCCAAAACAACCGTCTCACGCGCGGTCTGCGCCCTTGAAAACCCGGGCTCCTGCGAAGCCTGCCAATAGCAAAGGACAATTCCATGATTCTCGACCCCGGAATGGATTTGACGCTCCGCCCCATGAAGTACCCAGCCTTCTACGACATGTACAAAGCCGCTATCAAGAACACCTGGACGGTCGAAGAAGTGGATTTCTCAACGGACTTGACCGACCTGCACAGCCGGGTGCAGCCGGCGGAACGCCATCTCATCCAGCGGCTGGTGGCGTTCTTTGCTACGGGGGATTCAATCGTCGGCAATAACCTGGTTCTGAATCTCTACAAGCACATCAATTCTCCCGAAGCCCGCATGTATCTCTCGCGGCAGTTGTTCGAAGAGGCGCAGCACGTGCAATTTTATTTGACGCTTCTCGACAACTATCTTCCCGAGATGAAGGAGCGCGAAGCAGCTTTCGCCGCTATCGACAACATCCCTTCTATCCGCCGCAAAGCCGATTTCTGTTTTCGCTGGATGGATTCGGTTCAAAACTTGGACCAATTGCGAACCCTGGACCAGATGCGGCAATTTCTTTTGAACCTCATCTGTTTCGCCGCCTGTATCGAAGGGCTTTTCTTTTTTGCCGCGTTTGCCTATGTCTATTTCCTGCGCTCTAAAGGATTACTGCACGGTCTCGCCACCGGAACGAATTGGGTATTCCGCGACGAGAGCGCGCATATCGCTTTTGCCTTTGAAGTGATCCGCACCGCGCGGCGCGAGTTGCCCGAAATCTTTGACGAGAAAATGGACCAGGATGTGATTGCGATGTTGCGCGAAGCGGTCCATTGCGAAACTGCCTTTGCCGAGGATGTGCTCGCCAAAGGCGTCGCCGGAATGTCGCTTGCCGATCTTCGTAAATATCTCGAATACGTGGCCGACCGCCGGCTCGAATCGCTCGGCATCATGCCCATTTTCGGCTCCAAGAATCCGTTCGATTTTATGCAGTTGCAGGATGTTCAGGAGTTGGCAAATTTTTTCGAGCGCCGCGTCTCCGCCTATCAGCTCGGCGTCACCGGCGACGTAGTATTTAGCGAGGAGTTTTGATGCCACTCACCGCAACGAATCTCGGCTTTCCGCGGATCGGCGTTCATCGGGAGCTCAAGAAAGCCCTTGAAGACTACTGGGCAGCGAAGCTCAGCGAAGCCGATCTGCTCGCTAAAGCGAAAGAACTGCGGCGCCTGCATTGGCAATGGCAGCAAGACGCCGGGATCACACACATTCCCAGCAACGATTTCTCCCTATATGACCATGTGCTCGACACTGTGGCCATGACCGGAGCGATTCCGCCACGTTATGGAGCGAATCATGGAATGGTTGATTTGAAAACTTACTTTGCCATGGCGCGCGGTTCGTCGGAAGGCGCGGGCGTCACCGCGATGGAAATGACGAAATGGTTCGATACTAACTATCACTACATCGTTCCCGAGTTCGAGCCCGGCCAAGCGTTCCATTTGGCGTCGAACAAGGCGATAGATGAATTTCTGGAAGCTAAGGCGCTCGGCATTCACACGCGTCCCGTCCTTCTCGGTCCCATTTCGTTTCTGCTTCTCGGTAAGAGCAGGAGCCCGGCATTCGACCCAATTTCACTTCTCCCCGCGCTCGTTCCCGTCTACGAAGATGTCTTGCGGCGCTTGAGCGATGCGGGCGCCAATTGGGTCCAGATAGACGAACCCTGTCTCGTGCTGGATTTGAGCGAGCCCGCGCGCGCCGCGTTCGCCGGAACCTATTCTCGCCTGAGCGCGGCGGCGCCGCGTATCAAAATTCTGATCGCGACCTACTTCGATAGCCTGCACTCGAACCTGCCAACCGCGCTCGCGCTTCCGGTCGCGGGACTGCATCTGGATCTGGTCCGCGCGCCTGGCCAACTGGACACCGCGCTCGCCCAAGCTCCTTCTCACTTGACGCTTTCTCTGGGCGTTATCGACGGCCGCAACATTTGGAAGGCCGATTTGAGCCACGCGTTGTCACTTGTCGAACAGGCGGTTCTCGCTTTAGGCAGCGGTCGAGTCTTTGTGGCGCCCTCCTGCTCCCTGCTGCACGTGCCTGTCGATCTGGATGCGGAAACGGACTTGGAAGAGATCAAGGACTGGCTTGCCTTCGCGCGCCAGAAACTCCACGAAGTTTTCACGATTTGCGCCGCCACGCCCGAGTTAGAAGCCAATCGCGCCTCAAATGAGCGACGGCGCGTTTCTATCGCAATACACGACCCCGAGGTAAAGCGGCGCATAGCGAATCTCAACGGCCAAAATCACCAGCGCGCAAATCCGTATCCTGAGCGCCGAAAGAAACAACAGGCCGCGCTCGGGCTTCCCCTTATTCCCACCACAACCATTGGATCTTTTCCTCAGACCAAAGAAGTGCGCGCGGCTCGCGCCGCCCAGAAAGCCGGCAAACTGTCCCGGAACGATTACGACTCCTTCCTCCGCGAGCAAATCGAGCAAGCCGTCCATTTCCAGGAGGACGTAGAACTCGACGTTCTCGTACATGGCGAATTCGAGCGCAACGATATGGTGGAATATTTCGGCGAACAACTCTCGGGCTTCGCCGCAACGTCAAACGGTTGGGTGCAGAGCTATGGCTCGCGCTGCGTCAAGCCGCCTATCATTTTTGGAGACGTCAAGCGATTGCGGCCCATGACGGTCGAGTGGTCGCGCTTTGCTCAGTCACTGACCGCGCGGCCCATGAAGGGCATGCTGACTGGGCCAGTTACCATCCTGCAATGGTCCTTCGTCCGCGACGATCAACCGCGTTCGGAAACCTGCCGCCAGATTGCATTGGCCATCCGTGATGAAGTAGCGGATCTGGAAGCCGCCGGTATCCGCGTTATCCAAATCGACGAACCGGCCTTGCGCGAAGGGCTGCCGCTGCGCCAATCCGATTGGCCCGCCTACCTGGCCTGGGCGGTGGAAGCATTCCGGCTGGCCTCGTCTATTGCGAAGGACGAAACCCAGATTCACACTCACATGTGCTACGCCGAGTTCAACGACATCATCGAAGCCATCGGCGCGCTCGATGCCGACGTAATCTCGATCGAGACATCGCGATCGCGGATGGAACTGCTCGACGCCTTCGCACGTTATCGCTACCCAAGCGAAATCGGCCCCGGGGTATACGACATTCACTCGCCGCGCATTCCCAGCACCGAAGAAATGCTCGCGCTGCTAGAGAAAGCGCTGGCTGTTCTCAAGCCCGAGCAGTTATGGGTCAATCCCGATTGCGGCCTGAAGACCAGATCCTGGCAGGAAGTTCGGCCCGCTCTAGCGGCGATGGTAGCGGCCGCGAAGTTGCTGCGCGATCGCCAATTACCGTATAGTTCTATTTCCTGAATAGCTCGGCTTCGATCTCGATAGAAACTTCATCACTCACCGCAAAGCCGCCCGATTCCATTACCGGGTTATAAAGGATTCCGAACTCTTTTCGACTGACTTTGGTCGTGCCGCTCACGCCGATTTTTTCCCTTCCCTGCGTATCTCGAATCGGCTGCGTTGGTCCGTCCACATCCAGCACAACCTCTCGCGTAATCGCGTTAATCGTTAGATCACCGGTCACGCGCAATTTGTCCGGGCCCGCCACCTCGACGCTCTTCGATTTGAATTTCATCTCGGGGTAGCGCTTGACATCGAAAAATTCCGGACCCTTTAAATCCGAATCCCGCTTAGCTTCTCCTGTGTTGAGTGTTGTCACGTCGATCGTGGCTTCCACGCTCGAAGCCGCGGGATTTTTCCGATCGTACACGAGCATGCCTTTGATACCACCGAACACGCCATGCACTTTCGAGATCATCATGTGCCGCACCGTGAATTCGGCGCTGCTGTGAAGCGGATCGAAGCGCCAAGTTTCCGCTTGCGCGCTCGCAGCGGGAGAAATCGCCGCAGCCAATCCAAAAACAAGAGTAATGAGAATTGATCGATTCACGTTCATGCGGATATTCTTTAACGGTCAAGAGCGATGACGCCCCACGGGCTGGTTCCGGCTTTGATTTTTCTAGTTACTGTGTTCGTCGCCAAGTTGACAACAGAAATATCGTTCGAAGGTCCATTTGCCGAATAGAGTGTCTTGCCGTCCGGCGAAAGCGCGATGCCCCACGGCCGCGCTCCCACTTCCACCGATCCTTCCACTTTGTTGGTGGCAGTATCAATCGTAAATACCCGATGCCCGCGGCCCGTACTTACATATAACTTCGCTCCATCAGGAGATATAAGGACCGCCATCGGCTTCACAGCGCCCGGTTTGCCGAGCGGTATCGGCTTGATCATTCTCAGCCGCTTGGCATCCACCAGCACGACTGTTCCATCATTCTCGGCGTTGACGTACGCTTTCGAGCCGTCGGGTGAAAACGCGATCGAACGCGGCCTATGTCCGACTTTGAATGTTTTCGTTATCTTGCCTGTTGCCGGATCGAACACCGAAATCGTGCCGGTTTCTTCGGAGGTAACCCAAACCGCTTTGCCATCCGGGGTCACTTTCACGCCTTCCGGCTGCGCACCGACTTTAGCCGATTTCACTACCGTCCCAGAGGCTATGTCCACCACACTGACGGCCGAATCATCCTCGTTCGATGTATAGAGTTGACTCCCGTCTTTACTTAAATCGAAATTCTCCGGATCGGAACCGCCCTTGATCACGCGCACGATCTTCTTTTGCGCCACGTCGAATACGCCGATGCCATCCGCCGACTTATCCGGCGGCGGCAGCGTGCTTTCATCCACGTCCGGCCCTCCAATAGGCGATCCGCTGAGAGCCACATAGATCGTTTTGCGATCCGGGCTCGCGTGAATGCCGCGCGGGCGCTTGCCGAGCGGCACGGTCGCTATCACCTTCGACGTCCCGGAATCGATAATCGTCATGTCTCCGGATACTTCATTGGTCACATAGATCCGGAATGCATTCGATTCTTCCGCAATCCTTTGCTCGGCTTTCTGCACAGGCGCAGGTTGCGAGCAGCTCAAACAAAACGCCGCAAGACACGCGGGAAGAAGCAGAAAGTTCAGACGGGTCACGGAATTTATTTTCCTTTGAAAGTAAAGTTAGTTTCGATTTTGCCGGAGGGAGCAACGGATATCTTCTGTTCCTGTGTCCCTAGTTCTTCCTGCCAAGCCGCCAGCACATAGTCGCCGGGCGGCACGTTGTGAATCTCAAAAGTGCCGTCCTCGCCGGTTACCGCGAAATAAGGATGATCCAGCACCCCAATGAACGCATGCATCCAACTATGGATGTTACATTTCACCCTGATCATGACCTCCGGCTTGACGAATCTGCGGGATATCGGAGGATCGCCCTGTCCCTGGCTGTGATTCCATTCGCGATTGACTTCGGCGAGCGGATGAATGTTGTGGGTTACCGGGTCGGAATTCGTTACCTGCAGCGTCTGGCCGGTCTGGATGCCCAGCACGCGCGGGCGAAACCAACACCCCTGCTGATCGATCGTAACGGGCGTTTTGGGCGTCTCGAACTTCTTTCCTTCCAGGCCGCTCTTGATATACACGAACACGTTGGCCAAAGTGCGATTCCGGTTCTCGACGATCGATTCGTCGTAGGCTCTGCCGTGATGCGCCTCCACGCAAGCCGGATCTCCACTCATATCGATTCGCTTGCGCGCCGGCCGTGGTCCTGTGTACCGCACCGATCCGGTCAAAGTCGCCGCCGTGCTCGGGTCGACCTTGAAGTAAGTAGGCGGCGCCTCTTGCTTGGCTGTGGCTTTCGGCTGCGCTTCTTTAGTTGCCGGTTGAGAGCAGCCGGTTAGGATCGCGATGGCGCCGCAAAATATAAGAAGTGGGAAAAAATTGGGGACAGACAGCCGCGCCTGCATTGGAGCCATTGCCTCTTCAACCACTTGGATAACGGCGCTTAAGTCAGTCCCCAATTTTTTCACAAATTCTATAAATAACGTGCTTCGGTTCATTTCAAACTCGTAGTTTCTGCTATCCCCGGCGGTCCCACTCGCGGCGGCATTTCGCCCGTCAACGATTTTAAAAATTCGACCAGGTCGGCGCGCTCACGCCCGGTGAGCTTGATTTCCTTGATCTCCTTATCTAAATAAGGATTCGAATTGCCACCGCCCGCATAGAAATCGACGACGCTCTTCAAAGTTTTCAAGCTGCCATCGTGCATGTACGGCGCAGTTTCGGCCACGTCGCGGAGTATCGGCGTCTTGAATGCGCCTTTATCCGATTCCACTTTCGTCTCGCTATAGCGCCCCAAGTCCGTTAACTCGCCCTCACCATTTACTCCCACGCCGATGTTGTGAAACTTCCCATCGGAAAATAACGCGTACTTTGCGCCGATCGTGTGGCAGGTCGCGCAATTTCCTTTTTTGGGGTCGCGGAAAATCGCAAGCCCCCGAGTTGCAGCCGCGCTGAGCGCCTTCTTGTCTCCCCCGAACTCATACCGATCGAATGGCGAGTTGCCGCTGATCACGGTTCGTTCAAACGCAGCCAGCGCTTTGGTCACCTTACCGATCGTCGCTGGTCCCGGCCCAAATGCCTTTTGAAAGGCCGCCTTGTACACCGGATCGGCGCCGAGTTTCTTCACCCACACATCATGGCCCTGACTCTGCCCCATTTCAACCGGGTTCGAGATCGGTTTGTCTGCCTGGTCTTCCAGACTGGCCGCACGCCCGTCCCAAAAGAGAGACGGAAAGTACGCGGCATTAATTACCGTAGGCGCATTACGCGTGCCGGTTTTTCCGCCAATTCCTGTGGAATGCTTCTGCCCGTCCGTAAATCCCAGCAGCGGATTGTGGCAGGAAGCGCATGCCACCGTGCCGTCGCGCGACACTTTCTTCTCGTAAAAAAGCTTTCGCCCCAGCGCGACACCTTCGGCGGTCTCCGGGTTATTCGCGGGAATAGGAACGGGCGGCAATCCGAGCGGCGTTTCGATCTGGATTGGTGCGCCGATAGGTTTCTCGTTCGTGCTGGCGGCATTGCCGTATTGATGATTGCCGCCGCATCCCAACGCTATCGCCAGTAATGCAATCTCCAGCCCAAAGAGCGCTGCTCTAATCACTCCAACTCATCCAGTTCAATCGCTACATTTTTATTGTGTCATTAGCGCCTAGAAAACCCTGAACAACAAACCGGATCCGGGAATCTGTAAGTATGCACTTGTTTCGTGCCGTCGCTGGGACACGGACGGCCGCCGTCTGCCTTGTTTTGTTGGGCATCATCCTTCCCATGCAAGCGCAGCGCCCCACCGGCGAAATCAGGCTGGCCGTCAAAGACCCTTCCGGAGTCCCCATGACGGCATCCGGAGCCCTTCGCAATCCCGCCACTGGAGCGACACGCACGTTTGAAACGGACGCGCGCGGCGTATATGTATTCGAAGCCCTGCCCTTCGGCCGCTATCGCCTGGATGTGACCAGAAGCGGATTCGCGGTCGAATCCGCGTTGATCGAGGTGCGTTCGTCCGTCCCAATCTCGCGCACGATACAAATGACGCTGGCGCCGCAAGCTTCCGAAATCGACGTAGCCGCACCCACCGCGCTCCCTGGAACGGATCTCGCGCTCGACGACATACCAGCCCCGGTCCAAACCGCCAGCGCACGCGTTATACAACACAGCGGCTCACTGAATCTCGCCGATCTTTTGAATCGCCGCCTCAATAGCGTTCACAGCAACGAGAATCAATCGAATCCTTTTCAGCCCGACGTCAGCTACCGCGGCTATACCGCGTCTCCACTGCTCGGAACGCCGCAAGGAATCTCGGTGTATGTGGATGGCGTCCGCCAAAACCAGCCGTTTGGCGACATCGTGGCGTGGGATCTCATTCCTCAAGTCGCGATTTCCGAGCTCGCGCTCATGCCCGGCTCCAATCCCCTGTTTGGGCTCAATACACTCGGCGCCGCCATCTCAATTCAAACCAAAGACGGCTTCAGCCAGCCTGGAGCCACGCTCGAAATCAGCGGCGGTAGTTTCGGACGCCGCGCCGGCCAATTCGAATACGGCGGCTCGAACGCCAAAGGACTCAACTGGTACACCGCCGGGAATCTGTTCCGCGAGGACGGCTGGCGCCAGTTCTCCCCTTCCGAAGTCCGCCAGGCGTTCGCGAAATTGGGTTGGGCGCGCGCGAATACTTTTTTGGCTCTCAGTTTTGGCTACGCCGATAATTGGCTCACGGGGAACGGTCTGCAAGACACGCGCAATCTCGCGAAGAGTTATTCGAGCGTGTACACTATCCCGGACATTACCTGGAACCGCTCGCCATCTGTCAATCTAACCGCCCGCCACGATTTCACGAGCAATCTCACGGTGTCCGGCAACGCCTATTTCCGCTACATCCGCGCCGACACAACCAACGGTGATATCAACGACGAATCGTTCGATCAATCGCTCTACAATCTTTCGGCCGCCGATATCCGCGCCCTTACCGCGGCCGGCTACAAGGATTTTCCAATCACCGGAAACTATCTCACTCAACCCTATCCGTATTGGCGCTGCATTGCCCATGGCTTGCGCAAGGACGAACCCAGCGAAAATTGCACGGGCCTGATCAACAATACGTTCAACAAGCAGAACAACTATGGCGTATCCGGGCAGGCCGCCTGGCTGTTCGCTCACAACCATGTCACCGCTGGCGCCGTCTGGGATCGCAGCAGCATCTCCTTCCAACAAGCCTCCCAATTCGGCTATTTAAACGCCGACCATCTCACCATCACTCCGATCGATGCTTTTGCCGATGGCAGCACGATGCGTGATGGCTTACCTTATGACACGCGTGCTTCGCTTCACGGGCTCATCAACACTGCCAGCGTGTATGCCACCGACACGCTCTCCATCGGCAAATCTCTGGCGTTCACTTTTTCCGGCCGCTACAATCGCACATCGATAAACAACCGCGACAATCTGCCGCTCGATCCCACCGGCG
>JAICIH010000187.1 GCA_025924475.1 Bryobacteraceae bacterium | reverse complement strand
GCTCCGGAACTTGTTCTTCGGATTGTGCTTCGACAGCGTCTTCGTGATCGCCGCGGTCAGTGTGGTCTTGCCGTGGTCAATATGCCCGATCGTCCCGATATTGACGTGCGGCTTGCTTCGGTCAAATTTCTCTTTCGCCATATATGCTCTTGGTTACCCTTCCTACTTGGTTGCGATTCCGCCCTTGTTGCGATTGATAATTTCTTCGGCTAGATTTTTCGGAACTTCTTCGTACTGGCCAAAGTGCATACTGAAACTCCCCCGGCCCTGCGTGCGGGAGCGCAGCTCGGTGGCATAGCCGAACATTTCCGACAACGGCACCATCGACTTGATGATGTGCGTGCCGCCTGCGATTTCAGTACCTTCCAGACGCCCGCGGCGAGAAATCAGATCGCCGTTCACCGGCCCCATATATTGCTCCGGTACCGTGACCTCCACCCGCATGACGGGCTCGAGCAGCACCGGCTTGGCCTTTTTGCAGGCTTCCTTGACACAGATGGAGCCGCAGATCTTGAACGCCATTTCCGAGGAATCGACTTCGTGATAGTCGCCGTCGAACACCGTCACCTTGATATTGTTCAAGGCGTATCCGGCGAGTACTCCGCCTTCGAGCGCTTCGACCACACCTTTTTCGACCGCCGGAATGAATTCTTTGGGAATGACGCCGCCGGTGATGTCGTTGACAAACTCGTAATCCTTCTCCGGATTTGGCTCGACGCGCAGCTTGACCCTCGCATACTGGCCTTTGCCGCCAGTTTGCTTCTTATGTACATAGTCGTACTCGGCCATTTGCCGGATGGTCTCGCGATAGGCTACCTGCGGTTTGCCGACGTTCGCGCCCACGTTGAACTCGCGCTGCATGCGGTCGACGATGATTTCCAGATGCAGCTCGCCCATTCCGGCGAGAATCGTCTGGCCGGTTTCGGCATCGGTGGAAACATGCAAGGTCGGATCTTCGGTCGCCAATTTGTGGATGGCCACACCGAGCTTTTCCTGGTCTTCCTTGGTCTTGGGTTCGATCGCTAGCTGGATGACCGGGGCCGGAAAAATGATCGATTCGAGCAGCACTGGCGATTTCTCATCGCATATCGTGTCGCCCGTAACCACTTGCTTCAAGCCGACTGCCGCGCAGATGTCGCCAGCCAGAATTTCCTGGATCTCCTCACGCTTGTTGGCGTGCATTTTTACTAAGCGGCCGATGCGTTCGCGTTTGCCTTTGGCTACGTTGTATATCGACTCGCCTGCGCCGAGCCTGCCCGAATACACGCGAATGAAGCATAATTGACCGACAAACGGGTCGGTCATGATCTTGAAAACGAGCGCCGAAAAAGGCTCGCTATCGCTGGGCTTACGCTCCATTACCTGGTTGGGATCGTCAATCGAATGGCCCTTCACAGGTGGAATGTCGAGCGGCGACGGTAGATAGTCGCACACCGCATCCAGCAGGTTTTGGACGCCTTTGTTCTTGAACGAAGAACCGCAAATAACCGGAAAAATCTTTTGTGCGATGGTGGCCTTGCGAATGCCAGCGGTTAATTCCTGTTCGGTGATGGGCGTGCCTTCGACGAATTTCGTGAAGAGCGTGTCGTCCGATTCGGCGGCCGCTTCCACCAGCTTTTCGCGATACTCTTTGGCTTTTTCGAGCAGATCGGCCGGGATATCCACGTCGTCGAACTTCGCGCCCAGGGTTTCATCGCGCCACACGCGCGCCTTCATTGTGACCAGATCGACAACGCCTTTAAATTGGTCTTCGGCGCCGATCGGCAATTGAATCGGCACCGGACGGGCATTCAGCCGTTCGACAATGGTCTCGACGGAGCGGTAGAAGTCCGCGCCGACGCGGTCCATCTTGTTAATGAAGCAAATGCGCGGAACGCCGTATTTGTCGGCCTGACGCCAGACTGTTTCCGATTGCGGCTGCACGCCGGCTACAGCATCGAACACCGCACAGGCGCCATCCAGCACGCGCAAACTGCGCTCGACTTCGGCCGTGAAATCCACGTGACCCGGCGTATCGATGATGTTGATGGTGATATCACGCCATTCGCAGGTGGTGGCAGCGGAGGTGATGGTAATGCCGCGCTCCTGCTCCTGCGCCATCCAGTCCATAGTGGCGGTGCCTTCGTGTACCTCACCAATTTTGTGCGTACGCCCGGTGTAGTACAGGATGCGTTCGGTCGTGGTTGTTTTACCGGCATCGATGTGCGCCATGATGCCGATATTGCGCATTTTTTCGAGCGGTACTGTGCGGGCCATATTGCTTATTTCGATCTCACTAAAACTTCGGGTTCCCTTACCAGCGGTAATGTGCGAACGCTTTGTTCGCCTCCGCCATACGATGCACGTCGTCTTTCTTCTTGACGGCGCCGCCGCGCATGTTGGCGGCGTCGTTCAGTTCGTTTGCCAGCTTTTCCGCCATACTCTTATCCGGCCGCGAACGGGCGTTCGTGATGAGCCAGCGCAGGGCGAGACTGGTACGTCGGCTCTGGGGCACTTCGACCGGTACCTGATAGTTGGCGCCGCCTACGCGCCGGGTTTTTACTTCGAGCAGTGGCTTTACGTTCTCGACCGCTTTCTTGAAGGCCTTCACGGGATCATCACCGGAGCGCTCCCGGAGTACGTCCATGGCTTCGTAGAAGATTCTTTGCGCGGTGGCCTTCTTGCCATCCCACATCATGGAATTCACAAATTTTTCGACCAGGGTCGAGCTATAGAGCGGGTCGGGCACTACTTCGCGCGGTTCCGGTCGTCTGCGGCGGGGCATGTGTCTCCTTCGTCTCCTACTTCTTTCCGCCCTTGGCGGGTGCGGCGGCGGCTCCGCCCTTAGGCCGTTTGGCTCCGTATTTGGAGCGGCCTTGCTTGCGATTGGCGACGCCGGCGGTATCGAGCGTTCCGCGGACAATGTGATAGCGAACACCGGGCAGGTCTTTCACACGGCCGCCGCGGATCAGCACGATCGAGTGTTCCTGCAGGTTGTGGCCGACACCGGGTATATAGGTAGTGACCTCGATTCCATTGGTGAGGCGCACACGAGCCACCTTGCGGAGGGCCGAATTCGGCTTTTTCGGGGTGGTAGTGTAGACACGCGTGCATACGCCGCGACGCTGCGGACAGGCTTGCAGCGCAGGGCTCGCGGTCTTGTAGCGCGTCTCTTTGCGGCCTTTGCGCACCAGTTGATTAAAAGTCGGCACGAATATTCTCCAAAAACTCACACGGCCCCTTTGGGGGAGCTCCGGTGAGGCGAAACTCAAAAAATTCCGATAGTGGCCCAGGATCAGGCGCTCCTGCTCCGCACAAGCGAACAGGTTCGCACTCGTCCAAAAAATTTGGGCTGCCCATTTTGCAGGCTCAAGCCTGTCCTTGTATCAGGCACAGACCGGCTGCTCGATTAACTGCCAGGAGGCTGATATAGCGTATTCACCAGCCCCAAACCGCGAGGGTAACTGCTTCGGATGTGGCCCATACCGATTCCAACGTCACTCTCTGTATTGAAAACAGAGACCTTATTGGATCAGCAGCGGGGCCCGACTTCCGGCCGGATGCTCACAAGAACACGGTAGCACGGGAGCCGAAGAATCAACTCGCCAAACTTTATTAGTGTATGACGGGTTGGGTGGGCTGTCAACCGCTCCTTTTGGGCGGTAGTGGCTCAATTTTCTTAGCTTGCGGCCTTACCACATGAGAAAGGTGTTTTTCCGGCGAAGGTCGGAGTCGACGGGTTCTCCAGCCATCCAAAGCCTCCATGCTTTGGTCCATCGGCGACCATAACGTACAGCGAACATGGGCGTGAGCGCTAGAGAAATGAACAGACCGAAAAGGCTCATCGTTCTGCTTGCCTCGAGCGGAATATAACATCGGGCTCACGAAGAAAGTTTTACAATCCGGCGACGGGCGCGCTGATCAGCCTTCACGAGCCGCATCCGCGCAGTATTTTACGGTCATATCAGGTGAGAGATGTATGGAATCACTTGAGGGAGTTTGGCGCATTATGAGCAATTTGCTGGAGTACAAACGCTATATCGGATCGGTTGAATTCAACTCCGAGGACGAGGTTTTCCACGGCAAGCTGGAGGGAATTCGCGACCTGGTTAGCTACGAAGCCACAGATGTAGAGGGCCTGAAGCGCGCGTTCCACGAAGCCGTGGACGATTACCTTGCGATGTGTGAAAAGAAGGCCCAAAAGGCCGGAACAGGTATTCAAAGGCGTGTTCAACGTGCGAGTTCGGCCTGAGCCCCACTGCGGGCTTTCCTCTATTCCGCCGAACACAAGAAAAAGCTCAACAATGTTGTCAGCGAGGCATTGGAACAATACTTGCTTAAGCAGTAAGCTCTTCCGCCATCCGGTCCCGGAAATTCTCTGGGGCTCGCCCCAAGAAATAAAATTCCGCCGTATTAACGAATAAATAAATCGTTTGACAGGTCGCAATTTCTTGTATAAAGTTCGAATGGCTAGCAATATTCACCTAAAGGGGCAAAATGAATCAGCAATTCCACCTCCCTTTCCGTGCTGTGCTTCCCATCCTCATCATGGCCTCTGTGGGAATGACAGCGAATGCCGATATCGCCGGCTCCATCTTTCTGACCGGACACGATCCCGACTTTCACGCTTTCGCGGGCGGGAATACGTCCGGTGCAGCGGCGATCAACACCACAGCAATCAATTTTGTCACCGATCCTGCCTTCAATACTTTTTCTAACGCCGGCATCCAAAAATTTCTGTACGTCACTTCAAATATCGCGCCTCCGGCGGGCCATGTAGACGGAACGAACGGCCTGCTTACGAGCGGATATATGCTTGGCGTCGATTTCGACCGCGCTAACGCGGCAACCCTGGTCACCGCATTGGGGCAACTGGGGACTACGTATGACGCTCTCGTCGTCGCATCCGATCACGGAGGAATTTTGACGCAGGCCGAGCTGAATATCCTGAACGCTCATTCGGCCGACATCATCAGTTTCCTGAACCAGGGCGGCGGACTGTACGCCATGGCTGAATCGGATTCTGGCGCCGGGCTGACGCCCACCGGCGGATTTTTTGGATATCTGCCTTTCGTGATATCGAGCGCTCAGAAAAACCAGGATGAGACAGGCGACACGGTTACCCCTTTCGGCGCGAGCATCGGGCTTTCGAATACGGATATCAACGGGAATGCATCGCACAACATCTTCACGGCAACTTCTGGCTTAAATATCGTGGATTTGGACTCGTCCGGCGCCATACTCAGCCTGGCGGGTAGAGGGAAAGTGACAAACGGTGGCGTGTCGGTGGTTCCGGAGCCTACTGGCATTTTCTTGTTTGCGATAGGGTTTTTCGCTCTTTTCGGCAGCATCAGCTTGAAGCGCTTGGGGGAGCGCGCCGCGGTTGGATTGCGTGTCAACGGGAAGTAGACAACGCTCGCCATGACATCTCATCCCGCTTCGCGTACCAGATACTAGGCTGATCATTCTCCGTTAGTGATTTCAACTTCCACCCGCGACTGCGGAGATAGTTCGGCAGATAATCCCTGCTATACGCCACTATCGTAAAAGTTGGGTACCGCTCTAATAGTTGGTCTAGGCCTTGTATCGCGAGATCTCCTCTTTTTCCGAGCGCCCGATATTGAAGCGGAGACGAATCGCTACCGAAATACTGAATATCCAGATCAGCATCTTCTGGATATATAAGGCGACTTCGGATATAGCTCGGAGCATAGTACGCCAACTCCGCGAACACATGAGCGTCGGGGATGACGATGACACCTTCGATCCGGCCGAGTCCTTTCAATTTGTTTAGGGCCTCTGCCCCTTCGGCGAGTTTCGGTTCTCTCGTTATGGCGGCGGCCTGCTGGATGCACAATATCGTTAGAAGAATGGCGATCAAAGACCTAGGCACAACTTATTCGGTGCGAGAGACCTCTCCAGCATGGCGGCGGCAACAATGGCGAATCCGGGCGCCGCCCATAAGACATAGCGGGCTACGAACATGTGGGTGGTAACCATCGAGACCATCACAGTGAGCGCCGGCGTCGCGCACAGAGCGAGCAGCATGATCAACTCGCGCAGCGAGAGGGTTCGCACGCTTTCCCTGGCACCGCCGTTCAATAGCGTAAATACCCTGAATACTGCGAATGCGCCGCCGCACAGCAGCAGAATCGGCCCGAGGAACCTCTCGTAAAAAGGTAGAATCATGGCAAACTCCGCTTTCGACCAGAAGTGGACCTGGAACCGCCTTCCTGCGTCTATCAAGGGATAGTGAATCGCCAGGACCATAACAGGCGCGGCCATCGCCCAGAGAACGCCCGGGTTCCATTTCCTATCGCGCCAGGCCATAATCATTTCGGCCAACAGTAATGGGCCCAGAAGACAGATCGCGTAGTAATGCAGCGATACCGCCAGGCTAAGACAGACACCTAGCCCGATCCAATCTGCCCTTCGTCCAGTGGGAGCTCTTTGCCAGAACACGAGAGCCCACGTGGCGCATCCCAAGACCGCTCCGTAGGGCCGACCTTCCCTTGCAAAGTACAGACAAACCTGGCAGCAAAGCAGCGCCGCCAAGAGGGAATATGCCGCATTCATCCGAGCCTTGCAGAAGGTGAAAACACCCAGCACCATGGCTCCGAAACCCAACGTGGCAGGCAGCCGCGCTGCCAAGGCCTCGTTTCCAAATACGGGAATCAGGAAATGAGCCATCGCCGAGTAGAGCGGCGGGATTCCGTCGCAGCCCTCGCGAATATACTCCCAGATGTCCGACACACTGGGCTTCTGATATCGATGGCGATGGAAGAGAGCACGATAGCGATCGCAACGGCCCATGCAATTCGCCATCCCCGACTTCTCATTCTTGTGTTCTGAATTCTCCCCAGGGGTCCCGCTGAACGGCGTTTGCTTAAACGTTTCGTTTTACTGGCTTCGAGCGACCTAGGCGGCCCCCTTTAGTAGTCTGGTCCCGCAAAATTCTTCGCAGTAAATTCAAAGCCCTTTGCGCGCGGAGGGCTTGAGCAAACTCTTGCGCAGCAAATTCAAAGCTCCCTGCGTGGCAAGGGTGCGGGTGCGGTAACGATCGCCTCCGTGGCGGGCGCGGACCACCCGATCCCCGTCCGGTCCGGAAATCCCTAGATAAACGGTGCCTACTGGATCGAATTCGGTTCCACCGCTGGGACCGGCATAGCCGGTGGTCGAGAGCCCGTAAATCGCTCCGCTGCGGGCACGTGCGCCTTGAGCCATCGCGGCAGCTACCGGCTCACTGACTGCGGAGTGGTGTGCCAGCAAGTCCTTCGCAACACCCAGAATTTGGTGCTTCTGTTCATCGGTATAGGTCACATAGCCGGCGAGGAAGTAGTCGGAGCTGCCGGATGTATCGGTAAGCCTTCCGGCAAGCAGCCCGCCCGTCACGCTTTCGGCGGTCGCTACTGTGGCGCGCCGCTGGCGCAAGAGCCGCGCCACTACCGTATCTAACGTATCGTCGGGCTGCTCGCTATACAGACGATCGCCCAGCAACTCCGCGATGGGATTGCCGACCTCGCGCAGCAGCGCGTCGGCCTCGGCCTCCGTATCCGACTGTGCGCGCAAATGGACCCACAAATCGCCGGGCGAGGAGAGCACGGTAGTCACGGGATTGGTGTACTTGGTGTACACGGGCGCGATGAGCGTATCGAGATCCGATTCGCCGATGCCGGTAATACGGAAAGTGCGGACACGGATCACCTGGGGCGGCAGAACGGGCTTTAAACGCGGCACTAATTCGTGCTCGACCATCGGCTCCAGCTCGCGCGGCGGCCCGGGAAGGAGCGCCACGGCGCCACGATCGGTCGAGAAAAACTGCCCGGGCGCCGAGCCGTGCGGATTGGCGAGCGCTTCGGCGCCTTCGATGAGATACGCCTGGCGCAAGTTATTCTTCGCCATGGTGCGGTTGATCCGGCGGAATTTTTCGAGCAGAATCGATTCCTGTTCGAGCGAAAGCGCCAACTGGCGGCCGAGGGCAGACGCCACAGCATCGCGCGTGACATCGTCTTCGGTCGGGCCCAGGCCGCCGATCAGGATCAGAATGTCCGAACGTTCGAGCGCGGTGCGGATCGCCTCAGTAAGACGCGCGCGATCGTCGCCAATCACGTGTTTAGCGGCAACCTCGACACCCAGCAGATTCAGGTGCCGCGTAACAATCAGTGAATTCGTGTCCACGCGCTCGGGCGTGAGCAGTTCACTGCCAATGGCGATAATCTCCGCCCGCTTCGGAGTTGTTTGCGGCATAATGGCCTAGGGCAGAGGCCGTCCGGGGATATCCACGTCTACGCGGAAGAGCGCGTTATGGGTAGCGAGCACGATGGCTCGCGATGGCGTAAAGGCGAGGCCAACGATGCCAGGGCCCGAAAGAAAAAGCTCGGCCTTCCGGTCGGCGCCGATGCGAATCACGCCGCGGCGGCCGGCGAGCGAAGCCGCAACATAGAGGCGTCCGGTGTTGTCAAACGCCAGCCCCTGCGGGCGGCCCAAGCCGCGATAGAACACTTCCACTTCGCCGGATTTGGCGATGCGATGAATGGAATCGAAACTGGAAGTCGTCGGACCGCTGACGTATAGATATTCTTCCGGCCCAAACGCGAGGTGATAGGCAGCGAGGGAGGGCTCGAGCGTGGCGAAGACGTAAATCTGGCGCGATTTGCTGATCTTGAAAATTGTTCCGCTACGATCGCCAACATACAGGTTCTCGTCATGGTCGAAAGCGATACCGGTGGCGATACCCATTCCTTCGACATAGACGGACATATGACCGCCAGGAGTGATCTGATAGATCACGCCTTCATGCCGGCTCGAAACGTACAGCAGGCCATCGCGATCGAACGCGAGACCGGTGGGATTCATCAGGTCGGTGACGAACGGCTTGGAATTGTAATTCGCATCCACCTTGTATATGGAGACCGGCGATTTTTGCCCGCGCGAGCCGCTGAAGGTGCTATAGACGTTGCCGTCGCGATCGACGGCGGGATTTGCCACCGGATGAAGACTTTCCGCAATTTGAATCCCGAGATGCGTTTCGTGCAACTCACTTTGAAGATTGCCGGTCGCCACCTGCAGTTCGCCGACCAGGGCGGCGTCCGGAACGCGCGCAATGATGTAGGAATCCCCCGCCACGATAAGGTGAGCGTTCTGATTTCCCAGCCGCACAACGGGCCAGCCGGCGGCGGTGAGATGCTCGCCACGGATGTGCAGTTCGCCTCCCACAATTGCGGCGGGCGGCTCCACTTTCGCAATGATGGGCCGCGCCGCGCGCTCGGCTGTTGATTGTTTGCTCGCCATAGCTTAATAAAGTCCGAATTTACCGCCTATATACAAGATAAGCGCTCCGTAAATTCCGGCCGCCAGATCGTCGGCTACGATGCCAGTGCCGGAGGGCAATTTCTCGAATTGGCGCACTGGCCATGGCTTCCAGATATCGAACAGACGGAACAAAAGAAATCCCGCCAGCAGCGCTCGCCAGTTAAATACTGTAGCGCCCAGAAGAGTTGTCCACTGGCCCAATACTTCGTCCACAACAACGATTCCGGGGTCGGGCTTGGCTGCGATGCGGGCTGTCCGCGTCGAAGCCCAGATCGCCGGCAGCAGCAGAATGAGCGTAGCCGCCAATAACGCGAGGCGGCCTGCATCGAAGTACCAATGCATGGCTGCCGCGATCAGCACGCCGGCCAAAGCTCCGATGGTGCCAGGCCCCCAGGGGAAGTAGCCGCAGCCAAACCAGGTCGCGAGAGCGACTGCTAACCGATTCACCGTCGAGCGCCTTCGTCGGGCTCGTCCTCATCATCTTTCTGTTCGGCTCGCCCCTCCGGTCCCGGGATGACATATTTTTCACTGGCCCAGTTGCCGAGATCGATGGCCCGGCAGCGATCGCTGCAAAATGGCATATTCGGATCGTCGAACGCGACTTCCTTCTTGCAAATTGGACACCGCAGCTTGGCTGCCATAGCTTTAGTTCGCCGATCCGCGCGCATAGGCGGGAGATGGTCCCGTGAGGATCGGGAACGGGTTTGCCAGTTGCGGCGCCGCGACAGAATGGATGCGCTCCGGCGCGTCCACCAACTCGCCCACCAGATCGTAATCGTGCGCTTCCGTGATGTGCAGACGGCGCATTTCTCCAGGCCGCGCCGCGCCGGGTCCGAAGTCGTTGATCAGGCAAACGCCATCAATCTCCGGCGCCTGCGTCGCCAGACGGGCTTCCCAGAGCAGCTCGGTTTCTTTTGATGGACCTTCGATTAAGACAGGGAACTCGCGGCCTACCAGTTGGCGGTTGCGATCGCGCGAAATGCGGCGCTGCAGCGCCATCAGCTTGCGCTTGCGGCGATAGATTGTGGATTTATCGACTTTCGCATCCAGATGATAGCTCTGGCTGGTTTCCTCGTCGCTATAGGAGAATACGCCCAACCGGTCGAATTGCGCGGCCTGGATGAATTGGCACAATTCCTCGAAATTCTCTTCCGTCTCGCCGGGGAATCCAACAATCATACTGGTGCGGATGGCGACACCGGGTATGGTGGCGCGAATGCGTTCGAGCAGTTTCAGAAAAATATCGGCATTGGCGCCGCGCTTCATGCGCTTGAGCACGGGCGCGCTGGCGTGCTGCAAAGGCATGTCTATGTATTTGACGAGCGCATCGTGCGTGGCGATGGTGTCGAGCAGCCGCTGCGTAATCTTGTTGGGATACGCATAGAGAAAGCGGATCCATTTCGGCAATTCGGTGCGAATTTCCGCCAGTCTAGCGAGCAGATCGGCAAGGCCATTTTTCATACCGAGGTCTTCGCCATAGCAGGTTGTATCCTGGCCAATCAGATTGATTTCGCGGCCGCCCATGGCCAAGATGCGCGTGGCTTCGTTGATCACGCTCTCGAAACGCCGGCTTCGAAAAGCGCCGCGAAACTGCGGAATCACGCAGAATGAGCAAGGATGGTCGCAGCCTTCCGCTATCTTGATGTAGGCGGAATGGCGCGGCGTGGTGAACACGCGCGCGGTGAGGTCATGATAGAGATACGGCTCGGAAGGAAACTCGCGCGGGGTCAAACCCTCGCACAGTGCGGTGATTTTTTCGAGCTCGTTCGTGCCGAGCACCGCGTCGACTTCGGGAATGGTCTTCTGAATATCGGCGCGATACCGTTCTACCAGGCAGCCGGCCACCAACAGCCGCTGCGCTTTGCCGGTTTTCTTGTATTCGGCCATCTCGAGGATGGTGTCGACCGATTCCTGCTTCGCCGGGTCGATAAAGCTACAGGTGTTGACCACAATGACATCGGCCTCGCCGGGCTGAGGCGTCAGTTCATGGCCATTGGCGACAAGCTGTCCCATCATGACCTCGCTATCGACCAGGTTTTTTGGGCAGCCGAGACTTACAAATCCAATTTTCAAAGGGATAATTCAGCATAACAAGTGACGCTGACTCAATTGCAAACCGCGCCACGGCTGGCAATCGACCACGAGGAATTGAAGCGTGAGCTGGTTTCTCGTATTTCGGGCGAAGTGCGTTTCGACGCGCTTTCGCGCGCCTTATATGCAACCGATGCCAGCGTGTATCAGATCTTGCCCCTTGGGGTGGTGATTCCGAAAAATCGCGACGATATCCTGGCCGCGCTCGAACTTTGCCGGCGCTTCCGCTGCCCGGTGACGATGCGCGGCGGCGGCACCTCGCAGGCGGGACAAGCGATCGGCGAAGGCATCCAGATCGATACGTCGAAATACTACAACCGCATTTTGGAAGTGAATGCGGAACAGAG
>JAICIH010000186.1 GCA_025924475.1 Bryobacteraceae bacterium | reverse complement strand
GGCGTGCTTCGGATTGTCATGCGAGAAGGCTTGCTGCTGGCTTTATTGGGGATCGCCGCCGGCCTCGCCATCGCCCTGGCAGCGACCCCGCAGATCGCGCCTCTGCTTTACCAAGTCAGTCCAGCCGACCCCGTGAGCATAGCGGGGGCAGCGCTGTTCCTTATTGTGGTTGCGGTACTCGCGAGCCTGATCCCAGCGCTGCGAGCCACGAGGGTTGACCCGATTCGCGCGCTCCGCCAGGAGTGACGGGCTGCGCGCTGGTGGCGCCAGCCGGCATTTGGCCGGTTGATCAAGAGAGCGCCTGCTGTGTGCACCCGGTTGCGTAACGCCCGACGATGAGGAGTGGCCGACGCCGATTGATCCACGGGTAACGGCGAAGGGTAGAACTTAAGGAGCACTCTGGCTGACAGCGGCGCAGGAGGCCGCCCAGAATGCCCAAACCCCGACGCAGGAAGAAACCGCCGAAGCGAGTTCTTGCACTTCCAGACCTCGAACAGACAAAGTCTGCAGTCATCAACAGCCTGACTTCGAAAAGTGGACAGCGAACGTACGAGCACGCGATTACCGAATTCGTTGACTGGTACTGTTCTGAGCCACGTCTGGCATTCAATCGAACAGTCGTGCTGAGGTATCGAATCTACCTGGAGCAACGGCTGCTCGCACCGACCACGATCAATCTCCGACTTGCGGCCGTTAGACGGGTCGCCTATGAGGCTGCTGATTCAGGGCTGCTCAGTCCTGAACTTGCCGCTGGCATTCGCCGCGTCAAGGGCGTGCGTCGCATCGGGTACGCTTGGGAAACTGGCTCACCGTTGATCAAGGCAGAAACCTACTTCTGAAAGCCGTTGGAGAGGCCCTTCGAAGCAAACGGAACTACGCGATGCTGGCTCTGCTGGTCGGCTGTGGCCTACGGCGTGGCGAGTTACTCGCGTTAACGATGAGATCCGTTCAGCTCCGCGAGGAACATTGGGTCATCGCTGACCTACATGGAAAGGCCGGTCATATCCGAACGGTTCCGATTCCGGTTTGGGTCAAAAAAGCGATCGACGGCTGGACTATGGCGAGCGGAATCAGCGAAGGCCGGATTTTCCGATCGATCAATAAAGCTGGCAAGATTTGGGGAGACGGCATGACGCCGAAAGTGATCTGGGAAGTGGTGAAACGGGCAGCGCAAGCAGCCGGCATTGAAAAGCTGGCACCGCACGACCTCCGGCGCACGTGCGCCCGGCTCTGTCATCTCGCCGGTGGGGAACTCGAACAGATTCAGTTCCTGCTTGGGCATGTCTCGATTCAAACCACCGAACATTATCTTGGGTGCAAACAAAAGCTTCGGTTCGCCGTGAATGACAAGCTCGGTCTCGAATCGTAACGCTGTAGTGGGTTCAAGGGACGGATTACCCGTCCCTTCGCGACTAGTCGCGTTCTATGTACGTGCAGTGTTGTTGTCGCCATGAGCAGGCGATGCGCCGGTTGAAGACGCGCAACTGAGTCGTATTACCTGCAACAGCATGATATTGGTAATAGCCCGGCACAACCGTCCGAAGCCACGCACCGACTTCGGAGGTAGGGTGACGCTTCCGAGGACCGTCGAACTACGTCCGCGCTAAACCCGTGCACTCGAAAGCCACACTGCGCGATTGGTGGTGCATTCAATGGAATTGAGAGAAACGGCAGAACTCGCGATCGAGGCCCGAGCCAACGAAATCGAGCTTGCCGTGTTCCTCATGCTTATACTTGACCAGCGCATCTGTACAGGCGGCCGGTTCTTCCAGGTTTCCGCCGCAATGGAAGTTCGCCGCGTTGTCGATGCTACCGGTACCGTTGTAGATGGCGGTTGTCGGATAAGGGCAGATCGGGCGAGTGCGGCCGGAGGGCGGCGCGGCGGAACCACCGGCAGCCAGCAGTGTATCGGGAGGCACGCCTTCTTCAACCCACTTCACAAGCGCCCCGAATGGATCAACTGGCACCGGTCCGGTGCTGTCCGTGCCGCAATGCCCGACGCCGGGTGCACGAAACAAGCGATAAAAGCTGTGGAGCTTCTCAAAATCTGGTTCGTCGGTGTCGCTATACCGCAGCGCCATCGTGCGGTAATAGTTGATCACGCCGTGCGGAAAAATGAGCTGATCGTTTCCACCGACATAGGTCAGGAGCTTCCCTCCGTGCGCTCTGAAGATGTCGAGAGGCCCGAAGGTGTCTGTCAGATCGGCGATGTTGCGAGAGCCGTCCTGAGCCACTCGCGGATATTCGTCGAGCCGCACGGTCCGCCAATCGAAGTTGCGGTCACGCTCGCTCCAATGCAACTGGGTCACCGGAATGGGAAAGGGTACCGGCCCATCAAGTCCGCTGAAATCGCTGCCTCGATCAAGGCCGAACCAGATCTTGTCGCCCCGCTCATTACGCGGACCATCCCAGATCAGGTTAATAGCCCTCGCCTCTGCGTGCGTCAGACAATTGTTTGCCGGTGCGGTCGGGGTGCCACAAATATTGGTCGTGACATCGAAGTGACAGGTCCGGGGATTGTCAATGATGCCATCAGTGACGCCGTCGGCAGCGTCGCACGCCGCTACCGCTGAAGCCTGAGTTTGAGCAAGCTTTGCCGGCGCGATTGGGCCGCCGACAAGATCTTTCATCGCGATCTGGCCCCAGATCTGTGCCGTGTGGAACCGTGTGAAATAGATGGCCGGAGCATTCGCTAAGATACCGTTTAGCTCGTCACCAAGCTCTTGCGCCAGTAGATAGCCCTCCCGTCCGCCGGTCGAACAGCCGTTCCAATAGCTGAAGGCCGGGCGCATGCCGTAATACACTTGAGCGACTTTCTTGGACCAGAGCACCTCCTGCTTAATGGCGTTGCGAATAAAGTCATCAATGAATTGCAGGTTATAGCTACCGTCCGGATTAACGGCGGGCTCACAGTCGCCGTCGGGATGGCCGAGATCAGTACCAGAACCGACATAGCCGGCGTTCACCGCTGGAGTTACGTCCAGGTTCCCGGAACAGGCGCTGCCGCCCAGCCCCTCTGTCCGGCCGTTCCACGCGCCTCGAACGCCACCACTACCGCCATCTGCGGCGCTGAGCGGCAGACCGATGAGGATATTGATGTTCTGGTTGGCGTTCGTGCCGTAAAGCAGGCTCACCCTGCAATAGGCGACGTTATCTCCCGCACTGGGAACGATGACGCTTGTGGCGGACTTGATGTCTGGATCGCCGGCGATGCCGTTACCGGGGTCGGTGGCCAGCATCTCACACGTCGTGGTTGCGGCAGTTGTCACACGGCCGCCAATCAGTAGCAGCGTTATTAAAATCAACTTTGCACGATTCATAAGTAATTTGCCTCGTCAACATATGAGGGCTCAGAGAAGCTCCCCGGGAGAACGCCGAGAAGGTTCTCTTTACTCCCCATTCCACGAACCGTAAACGGCGGCCGAAAACTTGAATGGCGTGCAGATTTTTTTTGCGCTGAATAGCTCGTTGGGCGGTAGTGGCCGGTATATAGCAGGCGGCGACTAGCTCAGACGTCGAGCGTTTGTATGGCGGTCGCAGCATGTAATCGTATCGAAAGCGGTTCCGCCTACCACTACGCTTTGGAGTGGTTAAACTCACCGTCGAACAAGTGTGGAGCGACAGTTTTTCGCATCGCGACTGTATCACCGGTCAATCGGAAATTGACGGCTCGGTCTGCGTCCATTCAGCTGCTAGGCCGTGTCGATGACCTCTTTCCTGAACTGTCCAAACGGCGCCAGGAAGGGCGATTGCTCTTGCAGGCCGACAGAATGACTTTGCAGTGCTTCCCTAGTCATCTCAGGCTGGTGTCCATTCGGATCCAATAATCTGGAGTCCGGCATGTGAGGCCCGCATATCTCGCCCTAGGTAATAGCAAGGTCCTCGAGATAGCGAAATAAATCAGGTCGACGGTCAACTGCTGAGCTCGCCGGCGTGAATCCACGCTGCGCCCCGCTCCAAAACCTGCAAATCGGGAATCCGCTCTCATGAGCGCGAACACACTATCTATGACAGGCAGCGATGATGTCGTATCCACCGATCCGCTTGCATAGTGACGTTCTTGGGGCGTAATCGTCAGCATTCATGTGCTTGATTTTATGGAACGCCGAGAACACCTTACTACTTTCCTGTTTGCCGACCGCTCGGAAACAGGCGCAACATCATCAACACAGACCGGAGGTCTCACTGTGGCATCCGTGTCAACAGCGCCGAAGCTTAAACCGATGTGACGCGAAGCGCCTCATCAAAGAAGGTTCCAAATGGATTCTCTTCACCTGCGCGATGGGACACCTGGGAAAGGTGAGTTGGAGGATCACGCAATCGTAGACTGATCTGTCGATTGCTGCGGCTATGGTCATCGCATTCCTGAAGATCGCTTCTCATTCGGCGAGCGGCAGGTTGGCGCCAGATTAGAATCCCTGCCGCGTTCATATCGCTCGCCCAGCATTGTAGACACGATTCGATTTTCGGGCTGTGCTGTACCTAGCCGACATAGTCGATGATCAGACCCCGAGCGTGAACTGACGCTCGCTATTTCGCAACGCTACTTTCAACCGCCGCAACGATATAGGCCAAAAGATCGTCGTCGAGCAGAAGACGCTTCCGGCGAAGTTCGAGCGCCGCGTGTGCCACCGCTGTCACGTAAGCGTCGTGATTTGGGTAGCGCTCTTCGATAGACAACCTTGGATCGCCATTCGAAAGACGTTCTGCTTTGGTCGCCGCGAAATCGATCTTCTGCCCGAATGCGTCGCAGCCTTCATTCGCGCCCCTAGGAAACGCGCGCAGGCCCCAACCGGTATATGTTGCCACCGGGGCGGCCACTTCGGGGAGACGGATTCCAGCAATATCGTTGCCGTCGCTGTCGGTTTTCGGGACCAAAGCCGGATATGGAGTCCCAAGCAGTATCGGCGGAAGAGCAGTCAGAATGCCTTGATCGAACATTGGGCCAAAATCGAAAAGATCTCCCGTATGGATACGGCCGTTGTAAACAACTCCCGGAATCTCCGGGAAGCCGACTCCGGACTGCGGTAGCGGCGGCACAAGCGTCCCATTGGTGACACGCGGAAGCCGGCTGGCAGGTGGTTCCCTTCGCCACGACACCCATTCGTCCAGATCCACTAACAAGGCACGCATGACGGGATTAGCAACTAGGGGATTCCTGTTCTGCTGACAGATACCAGGCCCTGTCGGACCGACACCCGGATTATGCGGCAGGCCCGACATAAGGTAATAGCGGACATTGGAAGGATCGGTCAGATCGTCACCAAAAAGGTCGAGATGAAGCATCGAGCCTGCCTTTTCCCAGTACTCGTTTTCGGAGTTCACCTCCAGGATTTTGGGACAGGTATGGGTTTCGACACATCTTCGATTCCGGCCGTCCTTTTTCCCTGTGTTCGGATCGAACAAAGTCTGATAGGCGAAAGGAAACTGGAACTCGGGATACCACCGCGCGACGTGCTGGCGCTGCGTTCTTGCCGGCTGCGCAAAGCGGTAATTCAGGAAATCACCGTTTCCGCCGCCAATCCAGTTGAGCATTCCATCGAAAACACGCCGGCCTTGATGATCCTGATTGAAACCCAGCCACAGAAAGTCGTGCATGACGCGCGACCCCTGCGAAATGGAGTACGAGTAGACCGAATGCACATCTCCAGCCAGCGGATTGGGGGTGCCCAGATCATCCGCCCTGGCATGATGCAGGAACACAGGAACATCGCGAATCGCCGCTAATCCGAGACCCGCCACCAACGCATCCTTTGCCTCATACGTCAGCTCATACAACGTACCTCGCTCGAACGGCGTTCCGTCCGGCAGCAGCTTGATGGCCTTCAGGCTTGCGTCCGTGTACGCCCAGCTTTCGGCCGGAACTGTCTGCTGCGGATCCTCGTAGCCTGTGCGCACGGTGAGCGTAGCCTGAGATTTGTCGGAAGTTGCTGCCGGATACGTCAGCGGGCCTGTGAATGTCGCATCATCGTCGATGACGAACTCCTCGAGCGCTGGGCCGGTCACGGTCGAGCCGTCCGGATTTTTGGCAACCGGCACAGTGATCGTGAAGCGGCCCCCTCCCGGCAGGGCCGTGACATCCCAGCCGCTCCATACCATCGTGTAACCCTGCCGCATCAAAAAGCCGTTTCCTGCATCGCCCACTGTCGTTGGGTCATTGAGGCTGCCGAACGGAGGCGCGCCAGTCGACGAATTATTCAGTTGAGCAAACGAGAGATTACTGCCTCGATTGTTGATCTCAAGGAAGAGCCGATGATTCCCCTTCGATGGATCGACGGGCCTCAGCATGTAGATGTCAGCTGAGTACTCTACCAACCCTGAGGAATTTTTTGGAGCGAGAGCTATGTCCGTAATTTGGGAATCGATCGGGTCGTTTGGATCGACTTCTCCGAACACGCGCCCGACGAGTTTCTCATACTGGCCAACCTTTCCGAACGACATACCTTCGAAAGTGGGCGACTCGACGCGTGTAATCTGAATGCGCGCAACGCGCGCGAAAGAACTCGCGGCGTTGCCCAGTAATAGCAGCACGATGCAAGTCAATCTGGCACCATTCATATTTCAGCCTCCTTGGATCGAGAGCGTGGAGTGTGATTCTCTCGTTCCTCATTGCAGGAACCGTAAACGGCGGCGCAAAGCTTGAATCCGTGTTGCAAATTTTCTCGAGAAGCTTTCGGTGTATACTAAGCTACATTTCTTAGCTCGTAAGTGATCGGCCAGTGCTGTCGGACGTCACCGGTTTGTTGAAGGCATGGGCGAGCGGCGATTCTGGTGCGCTCGAGCGACTGACTCCGCTTGTCTACGAGGAATTGCGTCGTATTGCGCGCCGCTATATGCGCCGCAGACCAGCACAGACCTTACAAACCACAGCCCTGGTGCATGAAGCGTACATTCGGCTGATGGCAGCGGAGGACTTATCGTGGCAGGACCGGGCACATTTCTTTGCGGTCGCTGCGCAAATGATGCGTCGGATTCTGGTGGATGCGGCCCGCTCTCGTGCGGCTGCGAAGAGGGGCGGGGACACGCTTCGTGTCACGTTCAGCGAAGACATAGGGTTTTCCGCTGACCAGGACATGAATATGCTCGCGATCGATGACGCGCTCACAGGTTTGGCGAAACTGGATCCGCGGAAGGCACGTGTTGTGGAACTGCGCTTTTTTGGCGGCCTGACCGTGGACGAAACGGCTGAGGTCCTGAAGATTTCACGGGATAGTGTAATGCGCGACTGGAGAATGGCGAAGCCATGGCTGGCTCGCGAAGCCGTCCGGGGAAAGCGGCATGGCACCTGAGCGGTGGGATGAAATCGAAAAGCTGTACCATGCGGCGTTGGACCTGCGGCCAGCCGAAAGGGAGGCATTCCTCAACGGGGTCTGCGTGGACCAACAAATGCGGCAAGACGTGGAATCGCTGCTGGAATATGAGGAACTCGGAGACTACTTGCTGGAGCAGCGGCCCTGGCGGCCGGGAGCAGGACCAAACATCAGCACGCAGCCTGGTTCCTATCGCTGGGCAGCGGTAAGCGGCGACGGTAGCGTGGGAGCCGCCTCTGGAACTCTTGGACACAATGCGACGCTTTCACATCTCGCGGTAGGTTCGCACTTCGGTCAGTATAGACTCGAGACGTTCATTGGTGCCGGCGGCATGGGCGAGGTGTATCGCGCTCATGACAGCAAGCTCGATCGGGATGTTGCTATCAAAATCTTGCCTTCGGAGTTCGCGCGGGACTCGCAGCGGCTGGCGCGCTTTCGCCGTGAGGCGCGCACGCTGGCTTCTCTGAATCATCCCAATATCGCTGCGATCTACGGGTTGGAGCAAACCGGAGAGATGGATTGCCTCGTGCTCGAACTCGTGGAGGGTGAGATGTTACACGGTCCGCTGCCCATCGAGCGGGCGCTCGCGTACGCTGATCAGATCGCGGAGGGACTGGAAGCGGCGCACGAAAAAGGAATCATTCACCGCGATCTGAAGCCGGCCAATATCAAGGTCACGTCGCAAGGGCGGGTCAAGGTGCTGGACTTCGGCCTGGCGAAAGCGATCTTGGGGCCGGAACGTAATCAAGATGTTTCGCAAAAAAAGGATAGTCGCGGGGCGGGCACGCTCTCAGCGCACATTGTCGGTACTCCGGGGTACATGAGCCCGGAACAAACGCTCGGGCGGAGTGTCGACGAGCGGACCGATATCTGGGCCTTTGGATGCGTTCTCTATGAACTGCTGACAGGTAAGCGCGCCTTTCGGGGCGAGTCCGCTCTAGAAGCTGCTATCGCCGTGCTGGAACGCGAGGCCGATTGGCAGGCTCTCCCCTCGAAGATCCCCGCGAGAATCCGCGACCTATTGCGAAGTTGCCTCCAAAGGGACCCAAGGAGGCGACTGGCCCACATTGCGGATGCGCGCCGGGTCATTGAGGAAGAGCTGCGTGGACGAGATCGCTGGCGATTGTTGGGTAATCAAGCGCGCCAGCCCCGATTCGCAATCCCGGCAGTTGCAGTTCTCGGTTTGTTTGCGCTTGGGGGCGTTCTGCTATACCACCACAATTCCCGTGTGCGCTGGGCGAGAGAGCAAGCTATTCCGGAGATCACGAAATTGTTCGATTCGGCTGAACGCAAGGCTGCTTTCCGTCTGTTGCGCCGCACGGAGAAGATCCTGCCCAATGATCCCGCCCTGAGAAAAATTCACGAAGACAACTCCTTCCCGATGGCGTTCAAAACCAATCCGTCGGGAGCTGAGGTGTGGGCGGCAGTGTATGGTGTGGACGATGATGAATGGCTCCGCCTTGGCCGGACTCCGTTCACGACGAAAGAACTGACGCCAAATTCTTACCGTTTCCGCATTGAGAAGCCTGGATTCCAAACCATCCTGGGCGCGGGCGAGGTCCCGGGGGGACTTATGGAATTCGACTTGGATGCTCTTGGCTCGATCCCGGCGGATATGGTGCGCGTTCCAGGTGGCACTGTTACGGTCCCTGGTTTGCAGCCTGTAAGACTCGGCGCGTTCCTGATCGACCGGTACGAAATCACGAATCGGCAATTTAAGAAGTTCATCGATGCCGGAGGGTATCAGAAACAGGACTACTGGAGAGAAGATTTTATTCACGCCGGGCGCAAACTCTCCCGAGAGCAGGCCATGCAGCTATTTCGCGATTCGACTGGGCTGCCCGGCCCTTCTAGTTGGAAGTTCGGCAACTATCCGCAGGGCCAGGATGACTACCCGGTAAACGGTGTGAGCTGGTATGAAGCGGCGGCGTACGCCGAATTTGCGGGGAAGCAATTGCCAACCATCTACCACTGGCAGCGGGCCGCGAGTCCGGGCTTTTTCTCCGATGTAGCCCAAATCAGTAACTTTGGTGGCATTGGGCCAGCGCCTGCCGGCGCTTACAAAGGCCTTGGTGCGTTTGGCACGCTCGACATGGCGGGCAATGTAAAGGAGTGGTGCTGGAACAACATTGGAGGCCAGCGCTATATTCGCGGCGGAGCCTGGAATGAGCCGGCATACATGTTCACCGCGCTCGATGCGCGGGACTCCTGGGACCGCTCCACTCAGAATGGCATTCGCTGCGCGCGGTATGACATGCGTACAGCCCCAGGTGCACGGGCGGAACTTAGCAGACCAATACGCGATTACAGCAAAGAGAAGCCAGTACCGGACGAAGTGTTCCGCCTTTACCGCAGTCTGTATAGCTACGACGCTGCGGCCCTCGATTCGCGCGTGGAAGGTGTCGATGAAGAGAATTCGTATTGGAAGCGGGAGAAGGTCTCCTTTGCTGCTGCGTATGCAAATGAGCGCGTCGGCGGATATCTGTATATACCCAAGCATGTACGCCCGCCGTATCAAACGGTCATTTATGCCGCGTCGAGCCTGGCTCTGTGGCTTCCATCGCTGGGGCCGCTGGAAGAGCATTTCTTCGATTTCATTATGAAAAGCGGGCGGGCGCTGCTGGTGCCCATTGTAAAGGGTTATTATCAGCGCCGGTACGCTGCGCCGCCGGCCGGCGCTTACGCGGAGCGCGACCGGCTGATTTTGGAATCGAAGGATTTCCGTCGCTCGATTGATTATCTGATGAGCCGCCCCGATGTGGACCATCAGCGGCTAGGCGTTTACAGTATGAGCCGTGGCGGTCTCATACCCATTCTCGCCGTCGGCGAGGAACGCCTGAAAGCGGCCGCGCTGCTCAGTTGCGGCCTCGGCTTCGACCGGCCATTGCCCGCAGCGGATCCGTTCAATTTCCTGCCGCATTTCCACATCCCTACAATCATGATCGACGGTCGACTGGATTTTATTTTTCCGGTTGAAACCTCGGTTCGGCCCATGTTCCGGCTCCTGGGTGCGCCGGAAGAGGACAAGAAGCTGGTGCTATCTGACGGCGGCCATGCTCTGCCCAATGCGGAAAGGATCGAGACGATCAGAAAGGAAACGCTCGACTGGTACGACCGGTATCTCGGTCCGGTCAAGTGACGATAGCAGGCGATTCTGAGCATCGCTATAGATCGCCGTTCCAGTCATCGTCCCATCATCTGGTCAATGTCCGAATAGCTCCTGTATAGCGGGCTATACGGAAAGTGGGCCATCCGCAGGATAGATCGCCGGTAACGGCCTAGTATTTACGAATCCATGTTGACGGTTTGTCGCTAGCCTTGATCGGAAACGCCTCGGCAGATGACAGCCGGGGACTAGCTGCACAAGCAACACGAGTGCGCGGCAGCCGAGTCGCTAGAGGAAGTCATAAAGCGGGCTTTCCGGCCGAGTGGATTCTGTTCAGGTATCGCTCGGCGGAACGGCGGATCACCTGCTTACCATCCGTACTCACGGTCATTTGCGAAAAAGCGCCATAGATACGATCAAAAGCAAACGGTTCGACGGCGCGGACGACAGCCTCGACTTCTGGAGCTCCGAGTGGGATGTAATTCGGGTAGCTCCACATGAAGCTGACGGAACGGCGGTCGGGCACAACCTGAATCACATCCCCGGTCAGCAAAACGCCTTTGCCCGCGGCGCCGGACGGCCAGTGAAGCACAGCGCCACCCGGAAAGTGTCCTCCGCAGTGAATAACAGTGAGTCCGCCGAATAGACTCTTTGTTTCTTCGCTCCAAAATTGAATGGAGCCGGAAGGCCGCATCACCCACTCCGAATCTTCGCTTTGAAGATAGATGGAGATATTTCCAAACCGCTCACTCCATTCGACCATCGTCGTGTAATAGTGAGGATGCGAAATGGCAAGCGCCCGGATGCCGCCTGAATCGCGGATATAGACGAGGGCGGCTTCATCGAACAGGCCGATGCAATCCCACAGAAGATTGCCCTCCTCTGTTTGAACCAGAAGAGCTCGTTGTCCTATGCCGAAGCTAGGCTGGATGGTGAACGAAGTCAGATTCGGCTCCTCCTGCCGGACGACGGTGTGATGGCCGGCACGCAGTTGTTCCAGCGTGGTCCACTCCTGCCCGTTCAACCCGACGTATTGCCGTTCGTCCTCGCAGATCAGGCAATTTTGGGGAAAGGCGGACGCCTCGGCGAACTGCGTGCCGCACGTGACGCAGATCGGTTTCACGATTCGAGCTTAGCGCGGACAGTAGCTGGGATTCCGGATTGGTCGTCGGGCCCATTAACACGGCCGACTTGCAAAATTAAGAATTGATCGGGGAAATAGAAACAGAAGTATAGAGAAATGTTTGGGAAGAGGGCTGAACCGATGTACTCTGTTGTTGCGACAAGAAAGCGACAACGGAGCGAGCCAACTTCCCACATGC
>JAICIH010000185.1 GCA_025924475.1 Bryobacteraceae bacterium | reverse complement strand
TAGGCTTGGCGATTTCTTCGCGGCTCGCCCGCATGATGCAAGGCGATCTCTGGGTGGAGAGCGAAGCCGGTAAAGGCAGTACCTTCTACTTCACGGCTCGGCTTGCTCTTGCGCCACCATCCGAAGGTCCCGAAACAGCGGACCACCCGGCGGATGTGTCGATAGCAACGCGCTAGCTCCATAGCACTATACTGGGCATCTATGCCCCTCCATTTGCTCTTGGCAGCACTGCTGGCGCAAAGTGGCTCCTCCGCCCAACGCCCGCCGATTGTTGGCGTCGCGCATATCGCCCTCGAAACGAACGACATGGCTGCCGCCAGGAAATTCTATGGGACCGGCCTTGGATTTGAAGAACCGTTTCCGATCGCGAATGGCGCTTTATTCAAGGTCAACGATCATCAATACATCAAAGTCTCACCCGATTTAAAGAGCGAAACGCAAGACCGGCTCTCCCATATTGCGTTCGAGACCACCGATCTTAAAAAATTGCGCAGTTATTTGGCGAGCCGCCGCGTCACAGTGCCGGCGGAACTGAAGCCCGATCCCGACGGGAACTTGACGATGATGCTCGAAGATCCCGACGGACACCACGTAGAGTTTATTCAATACATGCCGGCTTCTCTGTTCCGCAAGAATTTCGGAAAAGCTCTGGGTACTGGCCGTGTCTCGACCCGCATGATCCACGTCGGCGTTACCGTCAAGGACCGCGCCGCGGCCGATCGTTTCTATAAAGACATACTCGGATTCCAAATGACCTGGTATGGCGGCCGCAACGATACCGAAGTGGATTGGGTAGACATGCGCGTTCCCGAGGGCACGGACTGGCTCGAATACATGCTGAACGTACACAACCCGAGCCCGAAGCAGCTTGGCGTAATGCATCATCTGGCGCTCGGTGTCCCGGACATTCAGGCCGGCTATCGCACCGTGCTGGCGCGCGGCATCCATCCGCCACAGCCACCCAAAGTGGGCCGGGACGGCAAGTGGCAGCTCAATCTGTACGACCCGAATTTCACGCGCGCGGAGCTGATGGAGCCCAAGCCGGTAGAAAAACCGTGCTGCTCGCCAATCTTGAATCCGCCGGTTGGTCACGCTCACTAATCGATGGCTAACAAATCGCTCGAAGACCTTTTGGCGCTGGCCGCCAGCGCGCGCGTGTATGAACTGGGGATGGATCTGTATCCGGGCGTTCCTCATTTTCCGACCCATCCGCCATTTGTTTTCGGCTTGACCAAAAAGCATGGCGAGGTCACAACGGAGCTTCCCGACGGCCGCATCGCAAGCTCATCGGCCGAAGCGATCTCTACCGGCACACACGTTGGAACGCACCTCGATGGACTGGGGCATTTCTCATGCAATGGCATGCTGTTTGGCAACGCGCCCGCATCGGAGCAGTCGCAGGAGAAAGGCCTGCCGACGCACGGGCTCGAAACAGTCGCGCCGATTTCGCGGCGCGGCATTCTGCTCGATATCGCGCGGCTCGAAGGCGTAATGAGCCTGCCAAAAAATTTTTCGATCGGTCCCAAACACCTCGAAGCGGTATGCCGCCGGCAAAACGTAGAAATTCGCGCCGGCGATGTGGTCCTGCTTCGAACCGGCTGGGCGCAGCATTGGCCGGACCCGGCGATGTATGTCATGGGCGGCAAAGGAAACGCGCCGACTGGGCCGGGTCCGGAAATCGATGCGGCACGCTGGCTGAGCGAGCGGCGCATTTTCGCTACCGGCAGCGACACGCTGGCCTATGAAAAAGTACCGTCCGCCTTGCCGGTACACGTACACTTGTTGGTCGAGCGCGGCATTCACCTGATCGAAGTGCTCGATCTCGAAAAGATCGCGGCCGATGCAGTCTACGAATTTCTCTTTGTGGCGCTGCCGCTCAAGATTCGGGGGGCCACCGGCTCTCCTATCCGGCCGATTGCGCTAGCTGTGTGACCGGACAATGCGGTAGATATCCGGGCCGTATTTGTCCACCTTCGAAAGACCCATACCGTGAATCGCGCGCAGTTCATCGTTGAGGACCGGGCGATGAGCGGCAATGGCCCGCAAAGTCTTGTCGCCGAAAATTGCAAACGCCGGTACAGCAAGTTTTTTGGCTTCAGCTAGCCGCCAGGCGCGCAAGGCTTGTTCGAGAGCGGGGTCCACATCGGCGGGCGGCGGCGCTTGCTCTTTTGGCGGCACGCTTTTCTTTCCTTTGGCGCGACGTTTTCCGGATACAGGCTCTCCGGTGTCCTTGATCAGAACTTCGAGAGCGGCGGCTCCCTCGTTTGACGATCCGGCGCGCGTGAGCCGGACGCTTTTGTACGGAATGCTCCGGCCTTCCGCTTCAAAGACGCTTTCAACAAGCTGCAACAGGCCGGAACGCGCCATGGCTCCTAGCACTTCTTCAAACTCATTGCGGCTTAGTTCGCCGGTTCGGCAAAGCTCGCTGTGGAGTTTGCCGCTCGATTTCGGGCCACCCGCACGCAGCGCTTTCAACACACGCGGAATCATGGCGCTCTCCCTGGTGTTAGGCGCGCGGAATTTTTGTGCCACACATTCGGCGGGCTCGCAGAAGTCGCAAATTCCGCAGGGACTCTGCCGATCGGTACGATCGCCGAAATGGCGCACCAGTGCGGTCATGCGGCAATCAGCCCCGCGGGCAAAGCGGATCATCGTTTCGAGCTGTGCCGCTTTGTGCTCGAATTGAGCGGTGTATAGCTCGCGCCAGCGCCGGTCGCCCCGCGTGATCGTCTCGTCGTAGTCGAGCAGCGCGCCGCCATGCGTCCAGAGTTTTTCGAGCGCCTTGTCGAACAGGTCCGCCGTCAGAGTCACCCGCTCCTGCAACTCGGCTTTGGAGATCGGCTTGGCCGTCAGGTGCTCGAAAATTTTGTCGAGGATCGCCACTTCCGGGTAGTCGCGCTCAAAAAAGAAATCGTGCGTCCGGCGGTCGGCATAGGATTGCATCAGCAGCGCGCGGCTTGGAAGTCCGTCGCGCCCGGCTCGGCCCACTTCCTGGTAGTACCCTTCCAAACTTCCCGGCAGAGCGGTGTGCATTACCGTGCGCACGTTGGGTTTATCGATTCCCATCCCGAAAGCGATGGTGGCGGTCATCACCTCCACCTTGCCCTCGAGAAAATCCTGCTGCACACGCGCGCGATGCGCGGCATCCAGGCCGGCATGATAGGCGGCGGAAGGGCATAGCGCGCTCAACTCCACCGCGAGCGCCTCGGTCTGCTTGCGCGTCGGTGCGTAAACGATCGCTGGGCGGCACGCCGCATCCCGCAGCAATTCGCATACGAGCAGGGAGCGCTCCGCCGGCGGAACTTCTACGACCTCTATAGCAAGATTCGCCCGCCGGAATCCGTGAATGAACGACGCCGGATGCTGAAGCCCCAACTGTTCGATGATGTCCCGCTGCACCCGCGGAGTGGCGGTAGCCGTGAGGGCAATTACGGGCGCAGGACGCAGTAGCGGGAGCCGCTGGCCGAGCATCCGGTAATCGGGGCGAAAATCGTGCCCCCACTGCGAAATGCAGTGCGCTTCGTCGACCGCTATGAGCGTTGGCTTGCGCTTTGCCAACATTTCGGGGAAGCCCGCGACCCGCAAACGCTCGGGCGAAATGTAGAGAAACTGCAGCCTGCCTTCGAGATAGTCAAAGCACGCCTGACGCGAAGCTTGCCTGCCGCGCCCGCAATGAATTCTTTCGACCGCGAACCCGAGCGCCTTCAATTTCGCGACCTGATCTTCCATCAGCGCGATCAGCGGGCTAATCACCAGCGTGGTGCCGCCGCGCGCGATTCCGGGCAACTGGTAGCAAAGCGATTTACCCGAACCGGTAGGCATGATCAGCAAAACATCGCGTGCGCCGGCTACTGCCTGGCACACCGCTTCCTGATTCGGGCGGAAGGAAGGAAATCCGAACGCGGCATGCAGCAGGTCTTCGAGCGAACGCTGCGGGTCCGTGTCAGTGCCCGTGATCGTGGACATGACGGGAATCGGCGGCGATCTGGCAGGGGCTCTCCGACAGAACGCAAGGAATGTGCTCGAACTGAATCGTACTGTGGCGAATGCCGAAGGTGCAAAGAACTTCGTTGATGCGCCGCAGAATCGCTTCGCTTTCCGAATGCGACATGTCCTCGATCAATACGTGCGAGCTGAGCGCATGCGTATTGGAACCCAGACTCCAGATGTGCAGGTCATGAACGTCCTGCACGCCCTGGACCTCGCTCATCGCTTTAGTGACGCGGCGCAATTCGAGGCCGCGCGGCAGTCCTTCGAGAAGAATGTTCAGCGATTCCCGAACGATGTCCCAGGCCGAATACGCGATCAGGATGCCTAATGCGAAGGAGAGCAGCGGATCGACGTACAGCCAGCCGGTATAGCGGATCACAATCGCGCCCACAATGATCGCGCCCGCGCCGACCGCGTCGCCGAGCATATGAATGAACGCAGCGCGCAGATTCAGATCGCCGCGCGAGCGCCGGTTCAACCCGAACATGATGGCCGCGTTCAGTACCAAGGCAGCTACGGCGACCCACAGCATCGTCCGGTCGTCCACCGGCTGCGGATGGATAAGCCGGGCGATCGCTTCCCAGAAAATAACGAGGGAGATGGCGATCAAAGTGGCTGCGTTCAGAAAGGCGGCTACCACGCCGGCTCGCTGATAGCCGAATGTTTTGACCTGGTCGGCCGGCTTTGCTTGCAAATAGTAGCCAATGGCCGCAAGGAATAAAGCTACAGCGTCGGTAAAGTTATGTCCGGCATCGGAAAGCAGCGCCAAGCTGCCCGAACGCACACCGGCGTATACCTCGAAAATCGTGAATGCGAGAGTAGCGGCGAGTGAGACCTGAAGGATCCAGCCGGTACCGCCGGAATGATCGTGATGATGGTGACCCACGCTCTACCTTCACTGTACGACAACAAATGGCTGAGCGCTTATTTTGAGTCTTGCGGCTTTTCACCGGGCCGGTAGAGCGATGGTATTTTCTTTTTCTTGTCGTCTTCCGTCTGGGCCGCCTGCTTGCGGTCCTTCACTTCCTTGGCGGGCATCATGGCTTCGCGCGCCTTCTTTTCTTTGTTGTCCTGCGAGGCCAATTCCGCCGTCCGCTTCCCCGAATCCTCCATCGAAAGTTCGTGGCTGTCCGATGTGGTATCGATCGCTTCGGTGAGCACGAATTTGTAGCGGTCCAGATCCTTCGGATCGGCGTCCTGGATTTTTGTCAGCTTGTCCAGAAATTCTTTTTCGGCATCCAGCACCAGCAGCATGCCTTTATCGATGGGATGATTGTGGCGAAGCGCGTCGTCGGCGACCGAATCGATGGCTTCAATAATCCGGCTGTAGTCTTCGAGATTGTCGTGGATGAAGATGCTGCGGCCCGGCTTTTCTTTCGCCAGATATTGCTCGATCAGATCCATGCGCATCTTTGCAAAATGTACGTACAGCTTTAGCCGGTCGTTGGGGTCCTGCGCTTCGCGGATTTGCGCGACTTCGTTTGGCGATAGGAAATCGCGGTCCTGCGCCAAACAGAACGCAGCTACGAAGAAAATCAGGAGAAATCTCATCTACGCATGACCCCGTTCAGCAGCTTGTCGTGAATTTCGTCGAGTTTGCGGCTCGTATATTCAGCCCAGCCACGGTCCGAAATATTCATATCGTTGACCAGATCGGAGAGGCGCCGCTGCAAGTGCGCTACTTTCATTTCAGCCTTCTTATAGGATTTCGATTTGTTCGCGGTGGCGAGCGATTCAAGGCAGGCATTCAGCACTTTGGTCATGCTTTCCAAATCGGCGTCGCCCTTGGAAATCTCTCCCTTGCCGTAAGAGTCTTTGGCATTGTCAAACAGCTGGTCCGCAAACGTGAGCGCCATTTCGGAGCGTTTGGAAGGATTGTGCTCGGTTTTCAGCTCCGCGAGAAACGACTGCGCCGACGCCGAACCGGCAAACGCCACGATCAGCATCCCGAGCCCAAACATTTGAGTGGACGTTGACATTAACGACTGGCCTCCTTCTCCAGAATCCTGCTGCGCTGCCGCGCCACGAACTCCTGGTCCGGATGCTTGCCCTGGCTCATCTCCAGGAAGCGTTGGTAATTGGCCAGCGCCGGCTTGACCTGATGAAGCTTGTCGAGCACCATGGCACGGTAATACAGATCGCCCGCAGTGTCTGCATTCAAATTATGCACCTTATCGAGGGCCGCCAGCGCCTCGGGATATCGCTCGGCGAGTACCAGGACGCTGACCGCTTCGTTCCAGGCCATGACCGAATCGGGCTTGAGCTTGGCGGCGGCCAGGAATTGATTGGCCGCCCCTATATAGTCTCGTCTATCCCGCTGAATACGACCTAGCGCCATCCGCAAATCAAAATCGTTCGGGTTGCTGGCAAGCGCCTGCTCGAGAAGCGGTTTGGCGGCGTCGTTCTGGCCGTTTGCGAGGTATGCGGTGGCAAGCGCGAGCCGGTTCGCCGCGGTAGGGGAAAGCTCTACCGCCGCGCGGAACTCGGTGATCGCCTCGGCGGGCTGTTTGGCTGCCAGGTATAGCCGTCCCGCTTCTTCGCGCGCGCTCGGGTCGTTCGGAAACTCCTTCAACAACGCCAGCGCTTTGTCCGTCTGATGGCCGGCCGAGAAAGCAGCGGCGATTTCAAGAAGATAGGATTGCAGCGCCGGGTCAAGCGTGGCGGCCTGGCGATAGTGCGTGAGCGCTTCGTCCAATTTTGACTGGCGCATGAGACTCTGGCCTAATCCGAGTTCCGCTACTGCCGCTTTGGGATCGATCGCGAGCGCCGCGCGATAGGCGTCCGCCGCGCCTGGGAAATCTCCCGATGCCAGTAGCGCATCCCCAAGATAGCGTTGCGGACGAGCTTGGTTAGGGCGCTGCTTCGCGGCATCGCGCAACAGCGGGACCGCGTCCGCCGGACGTTTGTGGCGCAGTTCCAAAATTCCCAGATTCAATTCGGCTTCGTAGAGGCCCGGCTTCAGCTCGAGCACTTTGCGGAAGTGAACGCTCGCCTGCTCGTCTTCTTTCAGAGACGTTTCCGCCAGCGCCAGATTGAAAAACGCGGAGTAGTCTTTGGCATCGGCGGCGGCGAGCTGGGAAAAGATCTGTTTGGCTTGCTGGTAATCCTTGCGATCGAGCGCCGCCAGGCCGGCGGCTTGTGGATCGGTGGCCGCGGGCGCCAACAAAGCGGCGCCTAGCAAGAAGAGGGAGAACAAGTCGAAACCCTTCTGGCTATTATTCTATCCGCGTTCGTTGCGCCTCTGAGCCGCCGATGCCGCTTCACGGCGCAGATGCGTCAAATTAATTCCTTCCATGGCGATCGCGAAGAGGCCCACGAGAATCAGCGGGAGTGTTATAACGGCCCACAGGATTAGAGAAAATCCTTTCACGTGATCGCCGTAGATGCCGAGGATGTGGAGGATCTGCACGGTTACCCATTGGAACGAACCTAGATTTCCCGGCGCTTGCGGAACGATGCTGCTGAGCCGCAGCAGCACCGCCATGACAAAACTAGCGGTCCAGGGAATCCTCAACTGATAGGCATGCACGGTGGCCCAAATGGGCAAAAATTGCGCGAGCAAATAGGCGCCGCTGACCAGGAAAGAAAAATACAAATAGCGCGAGTGTCCGATGAGACGCAAATCTTCAATCAGGGTGTCGAACCAGCGCGGCCAGGAAATTCCGAAGACCAAGCCCAGCGATTGCTTTTTGGCATACATGGCATAGGCGAGAACAATCGCTGCGACGATAAGTAATATTCCAATAAAATAGCCACCCTTCAGTAAAATTCCCGGCATTCTGCCCATGTGCAATGCGATGAAGAAGCCGATCATGAGCCATACGCCGTCGAAGATGCGCTCAATTACCGCGGAGGCAAAGCTCACCGAGAGCGGCAAGCGCGCCGACTTCGCAAGCAGAAAGCAGCGTATCAATTCACCTGGTCGAAATGGGAACACTTCGCTGGCAAAAAGACCGACGTAAACCGCTTCGACGGTTTGCGCATAGGGCACGCGCGCGACAGGTTTCAACAATAGCTTCCAGCGCCAACCGTGTAGCAAATAAAGAGCAACGTCGCAAATTACAGCAAAGGTGACCCAATGCCATTGCATGTGCTGCACTTGCTCCCAAATCTGGTGCAGATCGGCGCCTTTCAGGACCGAAATCATGCAGGCAAGCGAGATCAGGTTGGTGAGGATGAGGATAATCCAGGCCCTCAGCCGTTTGGTGCGTTCGACACTTGCCGCAGTCTCCCGCACGTCTCTCCCCACGATCATCCTATGCCCTGGACGTAGAGGCCCATGGCTTGTTTCGTCTTTCGCACGGTATCGGCGGCAAGCGGCAGAACGCGATCGCGGCCTGTCGTGAGTACCTGATCGATATAGGCCGCGTCTGACGTGATTTCGCGAAAGCGCTTCTGAATGGGCTCGAGCCGAGCAATGACTGCTTCGGCAATGCGCTTTTTGAAATCGCCATAACGCATTCCTGTTACGCTCTCTTTCGTAATGGAAGCGTCACACGCGTGTCCGATCGTGAACAGATTGACGATGCCCGGGCCCATTCGCTCGCTATTGACCGCAGGCTCGGAGTCGGTAGTGGCGCGAGCGATCTTTTTCTGAATTGTTTTGGGCTCGTCGAGCAGGCCGATAGCGTGACCCGCGCCGGTCGCGGACTTGCTCATCTTCTGCGTAGGATCGTCCAGCCCCATAATGCGTGCGCCCACCGCCGGCAGCCGCGTGGCGGGCATCGTGAACGTCTCGCCATATAGTGAGTTGAAGCGTTGCGCGATATCTCGCGTGAGTTCGAGATGCTGCGCCTGGTCGTCGCCGACCGGAACGATGTTGGCCTGATAGAGAAGAATATCGGCGGCCATCAAAACCGGATATTGCAGCAAACCGGAACCCACCGTTTCCTGCTGTTCCGCTTTGGCCTTAAACTGGGTCATGCGCTGCAGCCAGCCGAGCGGCGTAACGCAGGTCAGCAGCCAGGCCAGCTCGGAATGTCCGGAGATACTCGATTGCACCACGATTGACGATTCTTTCGGATCGATGCCAGCAGCAATGAATAAGGCGGCGGTTTCGCGGATTTTTCCAAGGAGTTCTTTCGGATCTTGATAAACGGTTACGGCGTGCAGATCGACGATGCAGAAGATGCTTTCATACTGGGTCTGGATCTCCGCCCAATTCTTGAGGGCGCCCAAATAGTTGCCGATATGAAGACTGCCGCTGGGCTGAACTCCCGATAAGACACGTGCTTTCATTCGAAATAGTGAGTGAACCTCTATCCTAAGCGATGAGATCTATCGTCGAAATCGAGAAGCTCGTCTACGGCGGCGAAGGCTTGGCGCGAATGAACGGCCAGGTGGTGCTCGCGCCCTACGTGCTGCCCGGCGAGAAGGTGTCCATCGACACCAGCCGCGTCAAGAACGGCTTATTGCGCGGCACGGCGCCGGAAGTGATCGCAGCGGCCGCCGAGCGCATTGTTCCGCGCTGCGAATACTTTGCCGATTGCGGCGGCTGTCATCTGCAGCATGCCGGCTATGAGTTTCAACTCGCGCAGAAGCGCGGCATTCTTCTGGAAACCTTGCAGCGCATCGGCGGCATCCGCCACGAAGGCGACGTGGCGGTAATCAGCGGCGAACCCTGGTTTTATAGAAACCGCATCCAGCTCCACTTCGAACGCGGCAAGAGCGGCTTTCATCGCGCCGGCTCGCATGAAGTACGCCCGATTGACCACTGCTACATTGCGTCTCCCTTGCTGGTGGCGGCGATCGCAAAATTGCAACCGGCGGCAACACGGCCGGAGTGGCCGCGCTTTTTGCGATCGCTCGAGCTATTCACGAACGAAAGTGAGTTGCAAGTGAATATCGCCGACTCCACGCGGCCGGTCGCGGCGCGTTTCTTCGATTGGCTGAAGACCTTGCTGCCTGCTTTTGTCATGGGCGCCATCGAATATCGCGTGGGAGCCGGCAATTATCGGATCAGCCACGGATCGTTTTTTCAGATCAACCGTTTTCTGATCGACGCCTTGGTCGACGAAGCTGTTCTCGACTCCGCGGGTGAACATGCCATTGACCTCTACGCCGGCGTCGGGCTATTCTCTGTGCCGCTCGCCAAACGCTTTGCGCAGGTGGATGCGGTGGAGCGCGGTGGTTCCGGATTTCGCGATCTCGAACGGAACACCGCAGAAAACGGCGCCGCGAACCTCCGGGCGAAGCGCGCCGCGGCGGAAGATTTTCTGCGCGAAATCGAGAAAGCTCCGGATTTCGTGTTGGCCGATCCGCCGCGCGCCGGATTAGGCAAGGAGACCGCAAGCCAACTACTGCGGCTCAAAACCCCGCGCCTGACCATCGTCAGTTGTGACGCCGCCACGCTCGCCCGCGACCTGCGAACGCTGCTTGCGGGCGGCTACACACTAAAACGGCTCGCATTGATCGATCTGTTTCCACAGACCTATCATTTCGAAACCGTGGCGCATTTGGAGCGTGTTTAGGAAATAACTGCCGCGTCAGGGCTTCTATTCCTCTACTCTGCCCTCAGCAGCGTTGCAACGTCGATCTTGATGGCGTGAATCACGGCAGGCACTGCTGCGATTACCGCTGCCGCCAGCATTGCAATCACAGGAATGAGAAGCACTGGTACTGCAATCGGCCGCACTTGATACAAGAGCGACTCAATATACCGAACGGATGCTAGACTGCATGCAAATCCGGTAATTGCTCCGACAAGAAGCATCCAGAAAAACCGCGCGGTCACTTGGACCGCCAGTTCTTGCGGTTCGGCCCCCACGGCCATACGAATTCCGATTTCTCGCCTGCGCTGAAAGACGGAGTAGTCAAGAACGCCATACAGCCCGACGCCCGCAAGCAGAAGCGCAATGGCGCCGAAGAAGCGCGCAAGCATTGCCAGCAAGCGTTCGCGGATGGTTTGTGCCTCGATCAACTCCCGCTGAGTACGCATGTTGCTGACACGGAATTCACGGCGGCCGTGGGGGATTTCGTTGCGTAGAACGGACGCGAGAGTGAGTGGGTTTGAGGCGGTGGTGCGGACAACGAATGTTCCACCTCCCATGGCGCCTTTTGCATCGGTCCTTCGAAAAAGTGTATATGCAACGGGCAGAACGGGCTGGCGCAGATAGCGGTAACGGGCGTTTCCCACCAAGCCGATGATCTGAAACTTCTGCCCTCTCATCCATCCGGAGGTTCCTGCAAACCACTTGCCTAGAGGATTCCCTTTCCCGAAGAATTGCTGCGCGAATACTTCATTAACTACGGCAACGCCAGGCGAGGAGTCGGCACGATTGAAGTCTCTACCCGCAAGCAAAGGGATCTCCATCGCGGCAAACCAACCTGGAGAAACGTTCAGGAACCAGGCTGAGATCTTTGAAGAAGGTGCGCCCTCGACCGAGATCGCATTCGATTTAAAGCTTCGTCCATCGAGAATCGGCCAGTCGGCGTACGCGACTGCTTGAACTCCGGAGAGGTCCCGTAAATGATCCGCCACCTGATCCCATCACACAGAAGGTCAAGAGAAAGCCAAACACGAGTACCCGCCAATCGATCGCCAGAGAAAGACGGGCAGGATTGTCAGGTGAATTGACCTTTGCGAGTACAAAAGACGCGGCCCATCGCGCGAAACACCAGCCGACCGCAGACGCAAACAGACTGATCGTCGCAGCTTCAGCCAGGACTAGTTGCAGCAAGCGTCCCGCTGCCGCGCCTATAGAGACTCGCAGCGCCATTTCACGGGTTCTTGCCGCAGTCTGCGCCGTCATCAGATTTGCTACGTTC
>JAICIH010000184.1 GCA_025924475.1 Bryobacteraceae bacterium | reverse complement strand
CCCTGATTGTTCACGGCAATTTCTATCATTCCGTCGTTATCGAAATCCCCGAAAGCGGCGCCACGCGCCGAGTGCCGCTCGGCGAAGGCAGGGCCAGCGCTTTGCGAAATATCCTGAAATTTTCCATTTCGCAGATTACGGTACAAAATCGCATGATCTTTGTAGTGAATGTCGATGTGCAGCTTCTCGACTTCGGGGAAGGCATGGCCGTTCACCAGCAACAAATCCTTCCAGCCATTGTTATCGAAATCGAAGAAGCCGGCGCCCCAGCCGACATAGCGGGTGTTCACGCCGAGCCCGGCTTCGAGCGTGACGTCGTCAAAAATTCCTTTTCCGCGATTGCGATAGAGCGTTTCGAATTCGTCCGAAAAATTACTGCGAAAAATTCCCGCGTGTCCGTCGCCGGCATAGTCGGCCGCATCCACGCCCATTCCCGACAGTGCTTTCCCATTCTGGTCAAAGGCCACGCCGCGCAGTACGCCTTCTTCCTCGAACCGGCCGCCGCCTTTATTGATGTAGAGCAGGGAAGGCGTCTGATCACAAGCTACGTAAATATCGGTCAAGCCGTCTTCGTTGAAATCGCCGGTCAGCACACTCAGACCGTAGTGTCCTTCCGGCCTGGCGACTCCCGAAGCTTCCGAAATATCGCGGAAGGTTCCGTCGCCGTTGTTCTTATATAAAATGTTGCGGTCGAACGGCAGCCCGCGCGGTCCGCAATTCACCGCGATGCCGCGGTAGTAGCAATATGAATTTGCTCCCGGCTTCGGCGTGGTGGCCGGGTCGAATTGCAGATAATTTGCGACGAACAGATCCAAGCTCCCATCGGCGTCGATATCCACGAACGCGCAGCCTGTGTTGTAGCGCCTGCGGTCCTGCGTCAAGTGCGCCGCGGCGGTCACGTCGCTGAAACGCTTGCCGGCGATATTGCGATACAAACGATTCGCGCCCCAATAAGTCACGAACAGATCGGTAAATCCGTCGTTATCGTAGTCGCCCGCGCAAACGCCTTGCGCCCAACCGGACGATCGGACCCCCAACTCGGCTGTCACGTCGCGAAAATGTTTACCGCCTTCGTTGCGATACATGCGGTTTGTTCCGCCGTCGCCTGAGAGCACGAACAGGTCGAGCCAGCCGTCGTTATCGTAATCGATCCAGGCGATTCCGCTGCCGGTGGTTTCGATGATGTATTGCTTCGAAACTGTTCCGCCGTTCGGGAATACGTCCGTCACGCCAAACTGTTTCGCGACGTTCTCGAAGCGCGGTTGGAACAGGCCCAGGGCGGCTGCCAGAAGCCAGGAGCATAATTTTGTCACTGCTTCGCCGGTTTCTCCCCGAGTTTTTTCAGGAATTCGGAGAACTCGCTGCCGGCTGGCTTTTGCAATTTGTCCAGAATGGCCTTTTCCGCTGCTGCTTTCTGCATGTCACCGGCATTGCGATACGCGGTGAGCAGCGCGTAATGCGCGCCTTCATTTGCGGGCTGCAGTTCCACCGCTTTTTTGAGCAGCGGAATCGCTTTTTCAGCAGGCTCGAGTTTCGCAAGCGCGATCAGGGCCTGCACAAAGCCGGGCGATAGAGCGACGGCGCGCTCGAAATGGGGCTTGGCTTCGGCCTGTTTGCCTGCCACTTGCGCGATCTGGCCCAACTGGAATTCGCAAGCCGCATCTTCCGGGCTGAGTTTCAACTCGGCGCGAAATTCGGCGGCAGCGCGCTCCAAGGCTTCGGGATTATGGCTCTCGAGCAGGATCGCGCGGCCCAAGCGATAATGCAAATCCGGCGCGGCGGGATTCAATTCTATCGCCTTACGATATTCTGCCGCCGCCTCGCTGTAGCGATTCTGGACCTCGAGAACTTCCGCCGACAATTCGTGTACGCGGTAGGAAGCGGGAGCGCCTTGGAACATGGCGAGCGTCGCGTCATTGAACGCTTTCATGTGCAGCCTGGCGCGTAAATACAGGACATCCGCATCGTTTGGAAATCTTTTGCGAAGCTCTTCGAGCGTGGTGAACGCCTTGCCTTCATCGCCGATGGCGGCATAGCATTTCGCCGCGGCCAGTCCGGCCAGCCGGTCTGTGGCAGGCAGATTCGGCAGAGCGGTGCGGCAATCGCCCATCGCGGCTTGAGTCAAAGCCAGAAACAGGTGTGCCCGCGCGTCGTGCGAATCTTTTGCCGCTTCCTTTAGTTTGGCAAGCGCCACGGAATAGCGGCCGGCTTCGAATGCTGCGATGCCCTCTTCGCGAGCGGAAGCCGCCCATAGCAGGGAGGCGGCGAGAAAACAGCTAATGGCCCGCATCGTCCAACATCAAATCCGAATTTCCGAAGCGCTGGTGCAGCTTGCCCTGGTAATAACGAAAACTCACCAGCGGCGGCGGGCCGGGCGCGATGCGCAAGCCGGGTGCTACTCGAGAGTCGGGTGTTTCCGCTACCGATACACAACGGCCGGAGGCGGCAATGCGCGCGATCAGATCGTTTTCGGAAACAGGTTCCGCCAGCACGGCAATAAGGAGAAACCACTTCATCGGCCGCTCAATTCTTCGAGCGCGTGCCGCGCCGTCTCGTTTCCAGGCTTTCGCTCGAGCAGTTTTCGCATGAGTTCGCGCGCGCGGTCCACGTTTCCCCGCTGGACGTAGAGCCGCGCCAGATTCAGGTAGAGTATATCGTCGTCGGGAGCTACCCGGAGACCGTATTCAAAGGCGGCGATCGCATCAGCGGTCTTACCTTGCTGAATATAAAGGACGCCCAGATTGTTGATGGGCTCCGGAAAATCGCGTTTGAGTGTGATCGCGCGTTCGAAGTATTTACGCGCCTCTTCGGCTTGGCCTTGCTTGGCCAACGCCAAGCCCAGACCGTTGGCGGCTTCGGCCATCTGCGGATCGATTATAAAGGCCCGGCGATAGAAATCTTCCGCTTGCTTGGACTGTTCCAATTTATCTGCCACTTGTCCGGCGTTCAGGAGCGTATAAAGAAGGTCAGGTTTAAGAGCGAGGGCCTTGGCGTAGTTTTCGCTTGCCTGGCGCGGATCTTTCCGCGCGTCGCAGACATCGCCGAGTCCGGACCAGGCTTCAGCGTTGGATTCATTGACGCGCAGCGCTTCGCGAAAGCGTTTTTCCGCTTCCTCGACGCGATTGGCTTCGAGATGAATCCTCCCCACTAACACAAGGACACGCGCATTGTCGGGCGTTCGCCGCAACACCTGTTCGAGATAAGGCAGCGCTTGCTCGGAATAACCGGCCCACAAGTAGGCCGCGCCGAACTTGAAAAAGTCACGATGTGGAATGCCGATGTAATCGCCCGCAAAAGGTAAGCCGAGGCGGGGTGAAAAATGCGCCAGCTCCCGCAGATCGGCATCCACCTGCCGCTTGGGTGGAGTTTTCGAATAGACCTTCACCGCATGGCCCTTTTCATTCAATAGCAGCGCGAGCGGCGCTGTCAGGCCGGTGCGCCAATCGAACAAATAGCGGCGGAAAATTTGATACTGCTCTTTGCCGGGATCGATTACGAACAGGCCCGGTCCGCGCTGGGGCTCGGGGAGGGGAATCGGCTCGAGAAACCAGGTGTCTTCGAGGGCGAGACTGTTGTCCACGCGCGGTGCGCCCGCGGGCATGGGCTTGGCCGGACGAAATTCTTTGGATGCAACTTCGTCCGAGCCCTCGACGATGGTATATGTTTTTCCGGCTTGCAGATGAGCAAACTCCTGGACCGCGCCGGAGGGCCAGGTCACGCGGACACGATTTGCAGTTTCGGCCGAGCCAAGGCCGAAAATTATCCGCTTGCTGTGCTGCGATAAAAAGCCGGATCCGGCGCTCAGCCATTTCACTCGTCCATCTACTTCGACACGCGCGCCGATGGCGTCGCGATTCGATTTGGTTCCCTGCAGGTGAAATGCGATGGAACGATTTTCGCCTGTCCAATCGTTCTGCAAGAATCGCACCTGCGGTGCGAGCCGGCTCTTCAGAATGATATCGGGGCGGCCATCGCCATCAAAATCGACAACTGCGAAAGCGCGGCTGTCGGCGGCAAGATCGAGCCCGCTTACGCCGGAGACGTCGACATATTTCGCGCCTTGTCGTGCGAACAGCACGTTTGGCTCGCGGCCGTTCCAGCTATAGTCTTCGCGAATAAATTGATTGATAGCGTTCCAGCCGTTTTCATAGGCTGCGGACGGTTTCTCCGTGGCGGGTGAGCGAGAGACCACCTGCCGCCAGAAAAAACCGTTCAGATCGGTCTCCGATTGATTCGTCAGCATGCCGCACGTGACGAAAATCTCAATCTGGCCATCGTTGTTGAGATCGTGACCTTCGGCCGCCCAAGCCCAACGCCCAAAAGCAACTTGCTCGCGTTCGGTGACGTCTTCGAACGTGCCGTCGCCGCGGTTATGAAGGAGCGAGTTCCCCATGGTGTGCCGGCGGTAGGCATTGGCGTTCTGCCTGGCGGGAGTGAACTGCGGATCGCGAATCACGCGCTGGCCGGCATCGGTCCACATGTTCGAGACGTAGAGATCCGGGCGTCCATCGCCGTCGTAATCGAACCAGGAAGCGCTCATTCCTGGGCCGATGTCGTCGACGCCGACGGCTTCCGCGCGATCTTTGAAATGGCCGCCGGTATTCACATAAAAATTCTTGCGGCCGAAGTCGTTCGCGACGTAGAGATCGGGCCAGCCGTCTCCGTTGGAATCGCACCAAGCCGGCGCGAAGCTGAAGCGATCGTTATTTTCGTTGAGTCCGGTTTCAGCCGTGGCGTCCTCGAATACTCCGCCGCCATCGGCCGCCAGCCGGTTGCGAAACAGGAAATTGGGCGGGCCATTGCGAGCGTCGTGATAGGGCGAGGCGTAGGTGTACTGGGCTTCGCTTTGGAAGTAGACGTAGCAACAGAGGTAGAGATCGAGCTTGCCGTCGCGGTCGAAATCGGCGGCGGCCATGCCGGTAAAGCCGCCACGCGGTTGGGTGGCGAATTTAAAAGCGTCGGTGCGCAGCGCAAACTGCGTTCCTTCGTTGATCAGGAGAACGGGGCCGCTGGCGCACAGGACAACCAGGTCCTGGCGTCCGGAGTTGCGTAAATCCAGAAACAGCGCGCAAGATGTATCGTCGAGAAATCCTACGCCCCAGGCTTGCGTGATGTCTTTTAGATGCCCGTCGTCCTGAAGTTTAAAGAGACGGTTCGGCAGGCCGCCGGGCTGGCAGACATAGAGCTCGTCCAGGCCGTCGTTGTCGATGTCGCCAACGGCGATTCCGTTACTGCCGTAGATGTCGATGCCGCTAGCCGGATCGAGGCGCGAGCGCCAGTACGGAATGCCGCGCGTCAGTTGTTTGTCTGAACCTAAGAGCGCGTTGGTCACGTCGCGGAAGTAGGGTTTGGCGGAGGCGGTTAGCTGCTCATCCAGGGGAGTGAGATTCAATGGCTTGCCGCTTTCCCAATCGCAGCGCCAATGGCCGACGCGGTAGAGCAGTTTCCCGTCCTTTTCACTGGCTGCTTCGTAGCGGATGATTCCGTCGGGCAGCGGGAAGAACTCAGCGCGGCGGATGCGGCCCCAGTCGCGGGGTTGGGTTGCGAGTATGCGGCGGACTTCGGCGGCGCGTTTTTCCAGAGGGAATTCGTCGAAGCCGGGTTCGATGAATTTTTTTAGACCTAAGTAGGGTGCGTCGCGGCGCGGGGATTGGGCGAAGGCCGGCAGCGCGGCTAGGATGGCTAGGAATTCGCGGCGGTTCAGCATTGGAATTGAGCCGATTGCCAATCGGCTGCAGGTTGCCAACCTGCCCCACAAAGCAGAAGTCTGGCTTTGGCAGTAAAGCTCATTTGCCGGGCTCCGTGATCTTGACGGTTTGGTTGGCGGGGGTTTTGCCTAGGCGCTGGATGGTTCCGCTGGGCCATTTGATTTCGATTTCGTCGGCCGCGGTGAGTGCGCCCAGGCCGAAGTGCAGGGTGAAGGAATTTTGGGAGTAATAGCTGGCTCCGCTCATGACTTCGTCGATACGCTTGCGGCCTCCGGCGGTTACGATAACGCGGGCGCCGATGGCACTGCGATTTGATTTTGTTCCGGTCAAAGCGATGTTCAAATAATGTCCGCCGGGCGTGCGGTTCTTCAGTAAAGACGGCGTGGCGTTCATATTGACAAGCAGAATTTCGGGACGTCCGTCGCCATCCAGATCGCCGGTGGCTAGGCCGCGCGCCGGGCGGGGGACTTGGAACGCCGGCCCAGCAGTTTCCGTGACGTCCGAAAATTTTCCATTTCCCAGGTTGCGATACAGGATGGTCGGCTGCAGGTACTTGTCGCCGAGCTGCTTGCCTTCGACTTCGGGATATACGTGACCGTTGGCTACAACCAGATCGCGCCAGCCGTCGTCATCCACGTCGACGAAGGCGACTCCCCAGCCTAAAAACTGGCGGGCGCGCAGGCCGGCCTGGCGCGATACGTCGGTAAAAAATTTGCCGTCGTCGTTGTGATAGAGCGAGGTCAGATCACCCGAAAAATTGGTTTTCGCGATATCGAGCAGGCCGTCGCCATCGTAGTCGGCGACCGCGATGCCCATACCGGCCTGCAGAGCTCCATCGAAGTTGAAGGCGACGCCGGCTTCCATACCGCGCTCTTCGAACGTCCCGTCGCGGCGGTTGTGGAAAAGCAGGCTGGGAGTCATGTCGCAAGCGACGTAGATATCGGGCCAGCCGTCATTATCGAAATCGGCGGCGACTACGCCCAGGCCGTAGCGTCCGCCAGGTTTCAAAATGCCAGCGCTTTCAGAAACGTCGGTGAAGGTGCCGTCCCCGTTGTTGTGATAAAGCGCGTTCAGCGCCTTTGGCAGGCCGCGCGGGCCACACATCACCGGAATTGATTTCCATTCGCAAAATTCGCCTTGGCCGGGATGCGGGGTTTTTGCTAAATCCAGGTCGACGTAGTTGGCGACGAACAGGTCAAGGTAGCCGTCGCGGTCGTAGTCGACAAACGAGCAGCCGGAGCCGTAGCGAACTCCGGTAACCGGCAGCTTGGCTTTTTCGGTTGCGTCTTCGAACATGCCGTCGCCGCGATTGCGGTAGAGGACGTTGTGGCCATAGAAGGTCACGAGCAGATCGGGGCGGCCGTCGTTATCGTAATCGCCGCTGCAGACGCCTTGCTGCCAGCCGGTGCGGGCGAGGCCGGCTTGCTTCGCCAGATCGCGGAAATGTCCTGCGCCTTCATTGTGATACAACTGCGCGGGTGCGCCTGGGGAATTCAGTTGACGGCCGTTGGCGATAAAAATGTCGTCGCGGCCATCGCCATCGTAGTCGAAAATCGCGGCTCCGTTACCGGTGGTTTCGAGAATGAAATCTTTTCGGGCGGCGCCTCCGAAAATATTTTTCGCGGTGAGCCCGGAAGCGGCGGCGATGTCGCGGAAGTCGGCATGAAAAATCGAAGCCGCTAGGACAGGGAGAGCGAAGATGGCGAAGAGACGGCGCATTTTACGAAACAAAAGCCACGAATGGACACGAATACACACGAATGAAATAGGAGCTTTTACCGTTCGAACCCAATTTGGCGAAGAAATGGCGCATTTTACGAAACGACCCCCTCGCGAGGTGGCCAACAAAAGCCACGAACGGACACGAATGACGACGGTCTTTACCGTTCGAACCCAATTTCGCCATATCCGCGACGTACCCCACCTCTTTTGAGCAGTATGAGACCGGGGAGCTCGGGAAGGCAACGCGATTCTTTGTAAGTCATTGAACACCATAGCACTTCTTTTGGAGGAATCGCGGGTCAGCCAAAAGTCCTACTGACTATTTGTTAGCAAAACTCTTGAAGTAAGCGCTTACGTGTGATACCATCCCTTCCAGTTCAGCGGTCGACTCAACTCAAAGTTGGAGGGGGTGTTCTATGCCAAGCCGGCATAAGCTTTTATCTATTCTATTGTTCTTCGTCTGCAGCGGCCTGCTGCTGGCGCAACGCGACCTTGGCACTATTACCGGAACGATCACCGACCCCCAGGGCGCGGCAGTTCCGAACGCCACGATCACAATCACGGAGGACTCGACGGGAGTGATGACGCCGCTGCAATCGAATAGTAGCGGCGTGTTCACACATCCGGCGATGAAGGCCGGCACCTATACCGTAGTGGTCGAGGCTGCGGGCTTCCAGAAGGCGCAGCAGAAGAATGTGCTGATCAACCCTGGCGCGCCGACGACGGTGAACGTGACGCTTCAGGTTGGTAACGCGACGCAGACGGTGGAGGTGACGGCGGCTGCGCCGTTGTTGCAGACGGAAACGCCGGCGATCGGCGCGACGCTGAATGCCAGCCAGATGTCACAGCTTCCCCTAGGGGGCCAGCGGACGTTCACTTATCTCGCCCGTCTCTCGCCGGGTGTGTTGCCGGCCGAGCAAGGCGCACGCGATGCGCTGGGAGGCGGCTTTTCGGCGAATGGGGTTCGATCCACCGGCGAAAACAACTTCCTGCTGAACGGGGTGGATAACAACGTCAACGTCATTGACTTCATCAACCAGACTTCGTTTGTGATCGGGCCATCGGTGGAAGCGATCGGCGATATGACAGTGATCACGAATGGAAACAACGCCGAATACGGCCGCGCGGCAGGCGGCGTAGTGAACGTCAATTTGAAATCCGGTACGAACCAGTTGCATGGCGTACTTTTCGAGATTCTGCAGAATGACAAGCTGAATGCGAACCGTTGGGAGAACAATAAATCCGGCGCGAACGTGCCTCCGCTCAAACAGAACCAGTTCGGCGCTGCTATTGGAGGGCCGATCATCAAGAACAAACTCTTTATGTTCGGGGATTACCAGGGCACACGGATTGCGACTGCAGGCGGCGTCGTTCAAAACCTCGGTTATGGCGGGTTAGTTACTATTCCGACACCCGCGATGATAGGCGGTGACTTCTCTTCCTTGCTCGCGTCTGGTGGTGTGAATCAAATTTATGACCCCACGACAACTACTTGTACAAGCGGTTGTAATCCGGGAACACTGAAGGCGATTTCCGGACAAACTCCGGTATACACTCGCCAGCCGTTTACCGGCAATCGAATTCCGTTGAACATGATGGATCCTGCATCGGTAAAAATCGCAAGTTTGTATCCAGCTCCCAATCAAGCAATTCCTACGGGCAAATTTCCAGAAAACGACTACTTCATGAGGACCCCTGGGAAGCTGACGACGGATCAGGGGGACGGCCGTGTGGATTATCGGATCAATGATCGTAATAGTGTTTTCGGCTCCATCAGTTGGACGAATACAGACAAATCCAGCGGCCAGCCGTTTCCGGGAATTCTCGACGGCGGCGATTTTAACGGTACATCCGAGATCGATTTAGGGCGCAACGCGCAATTGAGCTACACGCGTTTGTGGTCGTCGGCGATCGTTTCGGAAACTCGCGTGGGCTTCAGCCGTCTGGTAACTGCCAGAACGCAGGCGAACTCGGACGTGGATGCGTTTAAACTGGCGGGGATTGGCGGTTATAACCCGACTGGTCCTCTAAATGGCGGCTTACCTCAGATTCACTTCAACGATTCCACGGGCTCACAGCGTTACCGGCAAGTAGGCGCCAATGATTGGTTGCCAACGAAGGAATACAACAACGTCTGGGATTTTATTCAAAATGTGGCGATCACCAAAGGCACACATTCGATGAAGTTTGGAGCGGAGTTCCGGCCTATTCAGTTCCCCTTCTTCCAGGTTCCCTATCCGCACGGAGAAATGAATTTCTCGGCTAATGACACAGCGTTTCCATCCACGACAGGCGCGCTAACTAATGCGAATACCGGCGATCCAGTGGCTTCTTTCTTGTTAGGGTCCATCGGCGGCGGGCAGATCTCCACGACCAACTTCATTTCATCTACCAAGAAGGCGTATGCGTTCTACGCGCAAGACGATTGGAAGGTAACCTCGAAGCTTACCTTGAATCTCGGATTGCGCTACGAACTCTTCTCGCCGATTGGTGAGCGTTTTGCGCGGCAGTCTAATTTCGTCTTCCAGGATATGACCCTTTACATTCCGGCGGGGCCGAACCAGGATGCACCGCTGCCGCCGAACTTCAGCCAGGATGCCACTATCAATGGAAACACTTTCAAGGCTCTGTTTCCGCAAGTGAAAGTGGACCGCGGCTCGGTGGATCAATATCTGATTCCATGGGACAAGTTTGACTTTGGTCCTCGCGTCGGTTTTGCCTATAACATACGCGAGAAAACCGTGATTCGCGGAGCTTACGGCATCTTCTATGGCGGTGAGGAGAATCAGGGTGGAAATCCGAATCGCGGCGAATCTGCTCCCTTTAACTTCTCGCCACAGTTGAATCGCCCGGGGGGTGTTGGTACATTTGAACCGAACCCAGGATTCGCGAATGGCGGTTGGACGAACGGAGTCTCGATCGGTTACCCGTCAAATATTTTCAACGGTTATCCGGTTTCCTCGCTGCAATTCCGGTCCGTTGCGACGAACTTCCGGAATCCGATGGTGCAGAAGTGGAATTTTGCTGTACAACGCGAGCTTCCGGGGCAGATGGCGCTCGAAGTGAGCTATGTGGGGAATCACTCTTCGCATCAATTACTGCAGCCAGATCCCAATGCTTGTGGGAACCTCTACACAACGAATACAAGCATCAATTGCGATTCATTGCGCCCTCAGGCTATCGGAAGTGTTTCTGGCACCGCTACCTTTGGGTTTGGGAACTATCATGGCATGACCGCCAAACTCGAAAAGCGTCTTACCAACGGTCTCCAGTTCGTTTCGTCCTATACCTTAGGTCACGCCCTTGCCAATAGCGGTACGACGCTTAGCGGTTCCAGCGGTTTCGGCTACCTGGATAACACGAATATCAGCGCTTCGTACGCCACTGCTGCGTGGGATATCCGGCACAGTTTCACCACTGCTTTCAATTACGACGTTCCATTTGGGCGCGGCAGGCGATACGGCGCGAACATGAATCCAGTCGTGAATGCGTTAGTGGGAGGCTGGGCGGTTAACGGCATTCTTTCGTTACGCTCGGGCCAGCCGTTTACCGTCCGCTCCAACGGCTGCATTGGCGTGTGGGCCACATGTATGCCCGTTTTGGTTAACGGAAAAGATCCCAATGCGGCACCGGCTAATGGCCGCAATCCGGGGCAATGGTTTGACACGAGCAACTTCCTGGCGCCGGACAACGGTTATCCTGGCGGGAATCTTGGCCTTCAGACGAACTACGGGGCGCCTACCCGTACTTTAGATTTTTCGCTCTTCAAGGACTTTATGTTCACCGAGCGGATGGGGTTGCAGTTCCGCGCGGAGGGAACGAATATCGCCAATACGCCTCAGTTCGGGTTGCCGAATAACAACCGGCAGAATACCGCCTTCGGGCAGGTCACCAGCACGGCGGTCGGCTCCGAGCGTCATATACAATTTGCTTTACGGTTCCATTTCTAAGTCTGTTGTTGGTTGCGATGGGGCAGGCGGCTGCGCCGCCTGCCTCGTTGCAGCGTGGTTTGATTGCACTTCAGCAGGGCAAATTTGCTGAAGCGCGCACGGCTCTTGAAGAAGCTTCCCGCACGGCACCGGATAATCCATATGTCTGGAGTTCGCTCGCGGAAACTTATCTGCGGTTAGAGGAGCCGACGAAAGCTTCCAGCGCCGCCGCCACCGCCGAGAAACTGGGCGGCAAGAATCCGGTCATTCATCAGGCGCTGGGGATGTTCTATTTTGAATTCGGCCAGCGCTTGCTGCAAAAGCAGGATTTTACGCAAGCGGCGACTGTGCTGGATGGCGCTCTGCGGACGCATCCGAACGATCCGCAGCTTCTTCTTGCGTTGGGAGTGGCGCGTTATGGGCAACGGCGGTTTGACGACGCTACTGTTCTGTTTTTGCAGGTGGTCCGCGTCGATCCGTCGATTGAGCAGCCGTATGTGTTTCTCGGAAAGATGCTGGACCAGGCGGGATCGCATCTCGACGAGATCACGAAAGTGTATGAGCGCTGGG
>JAICIH010000183.1 GCA_025924475.1 Bryobacteraceae bacterium | reverse complement strand
GTTCAGAGCGAAAATCATCGGACCGCGATCGCCTAAAAACTTGAGCGATTGATATGGAATCGCCTGGCACATCTTTTTGCCGCTCGAATCCCAATACCCGCCCGGTCCGTCCAGATCGCCGCCGCCCGCCAAAACACAGGCATGAACCGAAGTATCGATCGCGCAGGCCAGCGAACTGATGAACGAACCCATCGAAAAGCCCAGGACAGCGATGTGCTCATCGTCCACGTCACGCCGTTCTGCGAGGTAACGCACACCTTGCATGATATCGGTGATCATGAGCCCGGCCATCCGCTGCGCCATATCGTCCGGCGGAACAATTTGATCGTGCTGCCCGGTCTGCGAGCGGCGTTCCTTGTTGCGCTCATATTCGCCAATCGGATCGTACGTCAGTACCACCGCGCCCGCGCGTGCATACAAAACCCCCGCCCAGTACGCGTACCAGGAGGACTTATCACCCCCGTGGCCGTTCACAATTACCAGCCCCGGATGCTTCGTGATCGTCGCTCCCGCCGAATGATACACGATCGCTGGTACGCGCAAACTGTAATCCGTCGCATACGACACCCGATCGGCCGCCACATCCGGCGCCACGGCAAACGATCCATACGATTTCGATTCGAGCTGAGGCAGCGGATCGGATACATGCAGCGTTTCCTGCATTTGTTTCCGCAAATTCTGCCAATCAGGATGCGGCGCTGCCAGCGCCACGCAGGCAAGGAACGGAAGCAAAACCAGTCGACCGGTCATGCATTCAAGCTAACAGCCAAGAGCTAGCGGCTAACAGCTAACCGCTGCTTCTTCCGAGTCATGCCAATTGTGATGGACCGCATACAAGGCCAATTCCAGGCGGTCGCCCACACCGAGTTTCTCGAAGATGTTATGAATATGATTCTTGACGGTTTGCTCGGTGATGAGCATCTTTCGCGCGATGTCCTTGTTCTTCAGCCCTCGCGTGATCAGCATCGTAATTTGCCGCTCTCGCGTGCTGAGCTGCGCCCTGTGCTCCGGCAGGCTCGTCCGCATGGGCGCGGCGGCGTAAGCCGGTTCCGGAACCGCCAGGCGCCGGATAATCGCCGCGATCGTCGCCGAATCCAGCCAGATTTCTCCTGCATGTACACGCCGGATACTCTTCAGAATCAAATCGATCGGAGTGTGCTTATACACCACCCCGGAACAGCCAAGCCGCATAGCGTCCACAAATTCCTCGCGCCTGTCCGCCGGCGCGAACCAAATCAGCTTGGAACGCGGCGCGCAGACGCGCAAATTCATCACTACTCCCAGCGGGCCGCCTTCGGCGAGCGGAACGTCCATCAGAATGACGTCCGGCGCGAGTTCCGCCGCCCTGGCGAGCGTAGCCAATCCGTCAGTCGCCTCGCCGGCAATCTGCATGTCTCCGCTCTTACTCAAAGCGTTGCGCAAACCTTCCAGAATCACAGGTTGGCTATCGGCCAGCAAAACCCGGATCGGGGCGTCTTGTGCGGAATCGGATGAATGATTGTGTTCCACAAGATCCCCCTATTCAGACTCGATAATGGAATAATCAGCCATGCCGAAGCAAGTACTGCTACCTTTCCGCCATCTCAAGAAGGCCAAGGCGTATGAGGCAGCCTTGCGTGCTGGCGGAATGGAGCCTTTGCCGGTCTCTGTGGACGATCCTATGCCGTTCGATGGCGCCGCCGGCTTGCTTCTAATGGGTGGGACGGATGTAAATCCGAAACGTTACAATTCGCACGCGGAACCGGAAACCGATCCGCCCGACGATGCTCGTGACCAGGTCGAGCTCGATCTGATCCACGCCGCCCTCGAACGCGATCTCCCCATTCTCGCCATCTGCAGAGGTCTCCAGATCCTCAACGTCTATCACGGCGGAACACTCATCCAGCACTTGGGAGCGGCTCGCCACGATCCGGAAAAGGACGACCATTCCGGCCCGGCGCACGAAATCGAATTTTCGCCCGGCAGCCGTTTGGCGCAAATCGCCGGCGTTGCTCGCTGGCAAGTAAATTCCCGCCACCATCAGGCCGTCGCGCGCGTGGGGGACAATTTACACGTCTCGGCGCGCGATCCCGAAGATAGCGTGGTGGAGGGCTTGGAGCGGCGCGACAAACGTTTTGTCGTCGCCGTGCAGTGGCATCCGGAAGATCAAATCGTCCGGTATTCCGAGCAGATCAGGCTCTTTCAGGGTTTCGCGGCTGCGCTCTGACAAGCTCCAGCAATACCAGCTCAGGCGGGCAGCCAAATCGAATGGGTACGCTGGAGCATCCCACGCCGGCTGAAGTATATCCCTGCATGCCCTGATGCTGCCACGCTCCAAACGCCATTCGCCGCGGACAACGAGCGTTATGCTTCACCGCGCCAATACCCGGCAACCGAATCTGCCCCGCATGGGTGTGTCCCGTCAGATAAAGCGAAATACCCGCCGCGCCCGCCTCATCGTAAAGCTCCGGCGAATGAGAAAGCAGAATCTTGAAGGCTTCCGGCGGAACACCGTCCAGCGCGGCCGGAAGATCGTCGCATTGGTATTCGAATCGATCGTCCACGCCAACCAACCAGACAGAGCTATTTCCCCTCTCGATTCGGATCGATTCGTTCATCAACATATGCACGCCGATCTCTTCCAGCCGGTACGCAATCTCGGCGGCGTCGTGATTGCCTAGAATCCCGTAGATACCATGCGGTGCGCGAATGCTGCGCACCACCGTTTGCATCGGCGGATACACGCATTGACAATCCCCCAAATCCTCAAAGCGATAATCACCCGTAAAAACGCACAGATCCGGCTCGGGCCGCAACTCCGAAATCGCGCGCTCGAGCGCTTCCGCCAGACCATCCACGCCATCGATATGGAAATCGGATACATGCAGGATTCGAAAACCATCGAACGCCGCCGGTAGTTCCGGAAATTCGAGCTGAACCTTGGTCGTGCATACGGTCAAGGCGTTTTGTCTGCCCCGCTCATAGAGACCGATAGCTTTTAAGCCGTATCTCAGTACCGTTCGCTCGATTCGGCGCTCGAACAGGCGCTTCCACCGCCCATGCCGGCGGGTGTGCCCTTGCTGCGCATAACGCCGCTCTATCTGAATCCGCCGCTTCAAGCGTTCAGCGAGGCGGTGTTCCTCAATTACTGAATAAGTCATCCGGAAAAATACAGGAACCCCAATTTTACATCGGCAAAAGCAAACGGCCTCCGTAGCGTTTTAAGCCGCGGAGGCCGTTTAAGTTTAAGAGCTAACAGCTAAGCGCTAACAGCTTAAGCGCTCTTTTTATTCTTCTTCCGCAGACGCGCGGCGCCCAACAGAGCCAGGCCGCCGCCCAGAAGCGTCATCGAAACCGGTTCCGGAGTTGCCGCCGCCGGTTGGAAGCCGATGCCATTGACCGACTGCCGGTCTTGCACCGACAGCAAGCCAGCCATGTAGTTCGTCGCGTTGGTTTGAACCACCAATAGTTGCGTAGAGTTGGTACCCGTCAGATTCGTGCTCAGATAATTGAAGCCAACCACGCCACCATCGGCGCTGCGGTTAACTGAGTCCGGCGCAAAGCCCGGACTGCTCGTAACCACGCCTGCATCCACCGAGTAGCCGGTGAAATCTCCAACCGTGATCCGTTCGATCGGGTCGTTCCCGCCAGTCCGAGTGACCATATACACGAAATCCAGACAACCAGAGCAAAACGTGTTCGCGCTGTCGCTGACAACCCACGCCGTTGCATTCGCTGTGAACGTCCCGGACGACAGGGCTTGGCTCCCTGTGTTGGCTAGCAACGTCCAACCGGCGTTGCTAAACGGATCGGGCGCTCCCGACGAACCTGGAGTGAGTACACTGGCGGTGGCCAGCGACGTCATCGTGAACGCGCAAGCCGCCAACCCGAGAGAAAGCTTTTTTAACATTAAGTATTAATTTCCTCCGTAGCTTAGCCTCCCTTGCGAGAGACAGACCCTACTGGATTCCCTTCCGGAAACTTCAGGTCTGACCCGATTCTATGGGCGTTTTCTTCTACGGCACAAGGCAGGGCGAATGCCTGGCGTACCAATATTTCCCTGACCGGAATACCTGCAAAACGACATGAAATGTTCCGAACAGCGATCGCATCGTTTCTAATTCGATGATTCCTAAGGCCAACCTCCGAATGCTCGCTTTGGGAGGTTGCCCGTACGCTAGTAACGTGGCTAAGGTGTTCAGACACCTGTGTTTAGATGAGTCTCCACCGCTCCTGCCTAGGTGAATCAGATTAGAGAATTCCAATGAAAAAATACATCCTTTCCCTGTTTGGTCTCCTCGCGAGCCTCCATTTGATCGCCCAGACGCCTGGACCGGACGTCCTTATATTTAACGATGGCGAAAAGTTGATAGGACATTTGGTCGGCTCCACCGGCAATTCCGTCACCTTCAAGAGCGATATGGCCGGCGAAATCACGGTCGATTGGGCCAAAGTGAAGGAATTGCACTCCTCCGCGAAATTTGCCGTGGCGGAAAAAGGCGTAGTGTTCGGCCGCCACGACGACCCCACGAAAGTGCCGCAAGGAACCGTAGCTGTTGTGGACCAGAAAATTCAGATTACGCCGGCCACCGGGGCTGCGCCCCAGGCGATTCCCGTTGCGAACACCCAGAACGTAATTCCGCAGGACAGCTTCCTGCGCGCTTTCCAGAAACCTCGCCTCACGCAATATTGGAAAGGCAGCGCCAGCTTCGGCGCGGCCCTCGTAGCGGCCACGCAAAACAGCCGCAGCTTCTCTTCAGCCGTCTCCCTCGTTCGCACGGTACCCAATGAATCTTGGATCAGCCCCCGCTATCGAACTACCGTAGAATTTAACTCCGCCTACGGGCAGGTGACCCAACCCAACCCGCGCACCACGGTGAAAACCGACATTATTCATGCCGGCGTGGAGCAGGATGAGTATCTCTCGCGCAGCGTATTTGCGTTCGGCGCGGCGGCCTGGGACCACAGCCTGTCCCAAGGCCTGGATCTGCAGCAGACCTATGGTGGCGGCCTCGGCTGGACAGTCTTCAAAACGCCCCTGCATGAACTCGATTTGAAGGGCGAGATTGCCTATGTGAGCCAGAAGTTTGCGCCGAGCGCCGATTTCCCCGACGGGCAAAACAAACATCTCATCGGTTCGGTTTTCACCGAAACATACAATCGGCTATTCCCGCACGGCATGATCTTCCACGAACAGCTATCGATTACTCCCGTGTTTAACGATGCCAGCGCCTATTCGGCCATCGGTGCGGTCGATCTTTCAATACCCGTGTATAAAAGACTGGCATTCACCATCGGCGCCGTAGACTCCTATTTGAACAGCCCGCCGCCCAATTTCAAGCGGAATTCGTTCCAGTTCCTGACGAATATCACTTACACGATTAATTAACTCACCGGAAACACCTCCGAGTGTTTTCCGTCTCACTTGACGCGGAGGATCGGCGCTTCCTTGACGAACGACGAACTGCTCGGGATTCTGCTCTCCCGTTTGGACGAGTTCGTGATTGTGCTGTGCGATACTTCGGGCAATTTCACGTCCTGGCATCCGGGAGTCCTTGCGCAGTTCGGCTATACTGCCGAGGAGTTCATCGGACAGAACCTGGCGCTCCTGTATCCACCCGCAGACCCCAATGGACGCGTCGAGCGTGAACTTGCTACCGCCGCCGAAAAGGGCAGAGCATCCGATACCTCCTGGCTAGCCAAAAAGACCGGTGAAATCATGTGGGTGGACGGCGTAATCATTGCGCTAAGGGCGCCGGACGGAACTCTCTTAGGCTTTGGCAAGGTGCTGCGCGATGTTACGCCGCGGCTGCGCAGTCAGCAAGACCTCGAGGCCGCTAACGAGCGCATGCGCCGCATGACGCACGAGCTGAGCCGGTCCAATGAAGAGCTGGAGGAGTTTGCTCGCATTGCTTCCCACGATTTGCGGGCGCCCCTGACCACCACGCGCTGGCTGACCGATCTTCTTTCCTTCCGCCACAGCGGTGAATTGGACGAGGAAGGTCGTACCTGCTTACAACAAATCGGCCGCAGCCTGGAGCGCATGACCGGGCTCGTGGATGCGATTTTGGCCCATGCGCAGGTCGGCCAAACCGCCATCGGCTCCCTCGAGGAAACGGACACCGAAGCCGCGATTTTGGTAGCGCTCGAAAATCTCGGCGGCGATATCGTCATGTCGAACGCCGCCATTCGATACGAGAACCTGCCTCCGGTTGCGGTTCAGCCGCAGGCGCTTACCCAGCTCTTTCAGAATCTGCTCGGTAATGCCATCAAGTATCGCCGCTCAGGCATTCCGCCCGAGATCAGAATCACAGGGCGGCGCGAAAGCGCGCGCTGCGTCTTCGCGATAGAAGATAACGGAATTGGAATCGAAGACGAATGGAAAGAAAGAATTTTTCTTCCGCTGCAGCGCCGCTCCGAAAAAGGATCTGGCAGCGGTCTAGGACTAGCTACCTGCAAAAAAATTGTTACTCGCGCGGGCGGCGAGATATGGGTAGAATCCAAAGTGGGCGCGGGGTCGACATTTTATTTCACTCTTCCCGTAAGCCCCATAAGCGAAGCTAGCGAGGGAACCTAGTATTTATACCAGGCAGGAAAAACCCCAATAAAGCTGGTAGCATTTTTACCGGCTTTTGGCGTCAAGCAAAAGGAGTATCAAGGAAATGAACGACCAATGCGACTTGCAACAGAACGGAACCGGACGCCCCAAGCTTCTTTTTGTCGATGACCACCACCTGGTTCTGGATGCACTCGTCTGCATGACCAGTCCCCAGTTCGAGGTGCGCACTGCCGACAGCTTTAAAGGGTTGGAAGAAGGCGTGGCCAACTTCTTGCCCGATCTGGCAATTCTCGATGTGCGTATGCCGGATGGCGATGGTTATGAAGCGGCGCAGCGTGTCCTGGAACGCCGGCCGGAACAAAAGTTGATGTTCCTCTCGATGCATACCGATTCCAGCTTTGTAAAGCGCGCGCTCGATGTAGGCGCTATGGGCTATGTTTCCAAACGCGCGCCCATGGATGAGCTGCTCATTGCGATTCGCACCGTGCTCAACGGCGATAAGTATGTTGGCGCTCAGCAAGAAAACGCCAACGACGCCTCCTCGCCCGCGGAAACGGCATTAACCGGCCGGCAAATCGAGGTGCTCCGCCTGATTTCACAAGGTTGCTCGGCGAAGGAAATCGCCAGTCATCTGAATATTTCCGTGCGTACCGCTGAATTTCATCGCGCCGCGATCATGGATCGCCTCAAATTGCATTCCACTGCCATGATGACGCGCTACGCCGTCGAACACGGCCTCGCTTAAACTTGTGGCGCACGCACTCATGCGTGCCGCGTCGCGACTCTTCGCGGCGCTCGGGCCGGGCACTTCACCGTCGTGAAACGCTCATTACTCTGGTCTTCCCGATCACCGGCAGAATAATCGCCGAGGGATAACCTTTCTCATGAAAAACCGTTTGCCGCGCCCTCACAGGCTTTGCCTGTTCGGCGTTCGGCGCGGTGGTGTTCATGTTCCGATCGAAACGCGGAAAATTGCTGCTCGATACTTCCAGCCGGATTCGATGCCCCGCTGCGAATACGTAGCTCGTCACGCCCATATTCACGCTGATCTGGTACGCCTGATTTTGTTTGACGAAAATTGGCTTGTCGAGTGATAGGCGGTATCGCAGCCTCTGTAGTCCGTCTGTCACCGAAAGCGGCCGGCCGTGCCGGTCGACATCCACGATCTTCGCGGTAAAGTCCGTGTCGTTCACCGATGTCGCCACATAGAGAATGGTTCTCACCGGCCCGGTCACCTCGACGTCTTCGGCCAGCGGCGCGGAAGTATAGACCAGAACGTCTTTACGCGCTTCGACCGTGGTCTGATCCAGCGGACCCGGAGGAAGAATCCGCGGCTCGCAACAGATCGATCCGCCCATTGTCGGCACAGGATCTCTTGGATCGTATGTAAAGGTATCGGTTTTCGATTGGATGACAGGTTGCCAGCGCAGGACACCATCGCCGGCCGACGAATTCGCCCGTCCTCCACTCTCGAGATACAGCGGTGTATAGCGCGTGCGCGTGAGTGGCCACTCATGCTCTTCGCGCCAAATGTCGGGACCCATCACAAAAATATGCAGCAACGGGCCGCTAGGTGTGACGGGAGATTTCTTCATCCATTTATCGAACCAGTCCGCTTCGAGCGTACGGATGCCAAGGCGCGCTTGCGGTCCGAAGTCGCGCGTCACGAATCGGAAATTCGGGTTATGGGCCCACGGGCCGATCCACGTTTCTACCGTTTTGTGCCGCAGCGCCAGGCGCGAGAATGCGTCCAGATCGCTTTCCGCATAATTATCGAACCAGCCTCCGAAAGAAAGCGTGGGAATCTGTACGCGCTCGATCCGTTCGCGGACGCTGAGGCGCTTCCAATAATCATCGAACGAGGGATGCGCGATAGCGGCTCTCCATAGCGGCTGCGGCAGCCCCGTGGCGGCAACATCGCTGGTCCTCACCGGCAAATGCCGGATATAGGACGGCAGCAACGCCGGAACCCGCGAAGGCGGCGTGAGATTTTCCGCCAGCCACAGTAAACGATGTCCGAGCTTGAGCGCGCCGCCCGTAGAGTAGTACCGGTCCAAATATTCGTCATCTCCCGAGCACACCGGCGAAATGGCAGCCAGATGCGGATTCTCTTCGAGCGCCGCCCACCACTGCACCATGCCAAGATAAGAGCCGCCCGCCATCGCCACGCGTCCGTTCGACCAGGGTTGTTCCGCGATCCAGTTGATCGTGTCGTCACTATCCGGCCCCTCCTGCGCCATATTTCCGAATCGGCCTTGCGAGGCATAGCGGCCGCGCACGTCTTCTATCACCAGCGCGTAACCGCGCCGGACAAAATATCGGTAGCTCAGGGTCGCCGTAGACTTGCGGCCGTAGGGAGTGCGCACCAGCACTGTCGGCCAGCGGCGGCCCCCGCCTTCGGGCAGAAAGAGATCGGCGGCCAGGCGTACTCCATCGTGCATCGGAACTACAAGCCCAAGCTGTTCCTTACCGTACGCAGCGAGCGCTAACAGAGCCGCGACCGCAAGGGAGCGTGGAAAAATTGGGGACTGACTGAAGCGCCGTTTGCGAAATAGCTGAAAAGATGGCCCCTGCGATACAGGCGCGGCTGTCTGTCCCCAATTTTTCCGCATCATGCCAGCGCCGGCTTCGCGCGAGGCCCGAACAGCGCAGTCCCAACCCGTACGATCGTAGCCCCTTCTTCGATCGCTACTTCCAGATCTCCGGACATTCCCATGGACAATTTCCGCAACCCCATTTCTTTCCCTAGCGCGGCCAGCCGCCGGAAATAAGGACGAGAATGCTCCGGGTCAATGTTCCATGGCGGCATGGTCATCAGGCCGGAAACCGTCAGGTGCGGGCAGTGCGATGCCGCCTCGACTAATCCCGGAACGTCCTCGGGCCGCGCGCCGCTCTTGCTCTGCTCATCGGAAAGCTTGACTTCGAGCAGGACTTCGAGAACCATGCCAAGCTCTCCCGCCGCAGCATCGAGACGGCCTAGCAATTTCGCGGAATCTACCGTCTGGACAATCGAAAAAAGCTGGCACGCCAGCCGCGCTTTATTGGACTGCAAATGTCCGATGAAATGATATTTCGCCTCGCGAAGATCGTCGAGTTGTGGCCGCTTCCCGGCGAATTCCTGGATATAATTCTCACCGAATTCCCGCAACCCCGCCGCATAGGCCGCGCGCAAATGATCCGCGGAAAACTTCTTCGATACCGCGACAAGTGTAATATCTTCACGCCGCCGCCCATTCCGCTCAGCCGCTCTCGCAAGACGGCTCTCCACTTTAGCCAAGCGCTCCGTAAACTGAGGGTCGTGAAGGGACAAAAGACCATCATAGGACTGAATAAAATCCAGCCGAATCTTACCGTGGTTCTGGTTAACGCCGGTTCTCGGCCACAATCACGTTACTGCCGGACCGGTCGAGCTGCGAATACAGAACCCATCGCAGATCCGGCGACACCGATGCTCCAATATCGGCCCGATCCGAGAATACTTCCGTCAGCGTGAGTATCGGCCGCACCCGTTTGGTGGAAAGGTCATAAGCGCGAATCGATGCCGGCTCGTTATTTCTTGCAAGATCGATAAACACGATCTCGTCCGGCGTCACCGCCCAGCCTTCTGGTTGCGGTCTGTAAGGTGGACCGACCACCAGCTCCTCACCGGCCTCGGGTGTTCGCCCGAACGCCGGGTGAGAACCGGGTATTCGCCAGATACCCTCTTTGTCGGCTTTAGAAAAATAGAGCCATTTGCCATCAGGTGATTCGTGTGAGGCGAAGCCCCCGTTGTGAGTCACTTGCTTAGCCCGCCCGCCGGCCGCTGGCTGCTCCCATATTTCCCAGCGTCCTGTTCGCTCGGAAGCGAAATAAATCGATTCGCCGTCCGCTGACCAACTCACAGCCATAGCCGGCATTTCCGATTTCACGCGCTTGGGTTCTCCGCAACGCATGCCGGCCGCGTCGCACTCCATCACGAAAACGGCGGATTGCCCGTGAAATCGGCTATCGAACGCCAGACGCCGGCCATCGGGCGACCACTGTAGATTGCCCACCAAGGAACCGTTAGAATGCGTGACCTGCACTTGGTGAGAACCATCCTCCTTTGCCATCCACACCTCCCTACTGCCGGACCGGTCGCTGATAAATGCAATCGGCCCAAGGGGGGAATAGGTCGCGCCCTGATCGCGCACAGTCGAAGCAATCAGCTTCACAGGAGCGCCGGCCCCTGACATAGATGCCCGATAAATATTCAGGTCCCAAAGCTGGTTCACCCACGCCAGACGGCGCGTGTTTCGTCCCGTCGCCGGAGTAACTGCATCGATTCCCCCTTGCGTGATGCGCTCCGGCTGCGCCTCCCGTATCAGCGGCAATCGCCATAACCCGAAAAGCGTGCTGCCTCGCTGGCAAGATACAATCAGGCTTCTTCCATCCCGCACCCAGGCATGCCCCCAAATCCCGCGCCCGTTCGCGGTGAGCCGCTCCAAAGACCCGCCGGCGGTGGATACTAGATATAGGTCATCGTTCCAAAAATTGGTGACTCTCTTGAACGCCACTCTCGAACCATCCGGCGAAAATTTCGGATCCCAATCTCCCCAACCTTCCGAAGGCGGAGAAGTCAATCTTCTCTTCTCTCCCGTTCGCATGTTGAATAGATAAACCGCCAAATGATCGCGTGATGTCGGCATTGCGTCGGAAAACGCCAGCCACGTTCCATCGGGAGACCAATCAATCGCCGAACTGCCGGCTGCGATCAATAAATCTACGATCTTCTTCTCATCGCCTCCCACGCTTGCGATGGAATAGATGGCGCCTGAGCGTCCCTGCGCGCGTTCGAATGCGAGTCGGCGGCCATCCGGCGACCAGACCAGAGGCCCGACATTCCCCTTACTTTGTGAGTTCGTGATCTTCACCGGCTCAGCTCCGTTGAGCCGCTTCACATAAATCTGCCGGATGCCGTCCAGCTTCTCGCTCCACGTAAATGCAACCGACTGCCCATCGGGCGACAATGCCGGCGATGCCTCCCACCCACTCTGCGAAGTAAGCGGCTGAATGCTCAGATCGGAGAATTGCGGCGCATCTCTGTTGTTCCATAGCAACCAGCCCGTGGCTCCCATCGCCAGGAGCAGACCGGCCGCGATCGTCGGCCAAACGCCCGGCTCCCGCCACATCGTGATCCGCTGCGCCGGCGACTGAAGTCCCCTCGCCACTTCATTCGCCGAAGGCCGCGCTGCCGGATCCTTAGCGAGCATCGAAAGAATCAGCGAACTCAGGCGCGCCGGAACACAATCGTGCAACGGCTCCGTTACCGGCTCCTTCGTGAGAACTGCATACATCGCTCCGAACGGCGAATCGCTGGGAAACGCATGCTTGCCGGTGGCCAACTCGTAAAGCACCAGCCCGAAAGAAAAAATATCGGTAGCGGGC
>JAICIH010000182.1 GCA_025924475.1 Bryobacteraceae bacterium | reverse complement strand
CCTTTGCGCTATTCGTCGCTGCTATTTGGCAGCCTGACGGATGCATTATCGCTTGACTCTTCGGTACAGGTGCAGGCGCGCGCGCCGGGCGGGGTACAGAGTGATTTATCGATTCGCGGCGGCGGGTTTGCGCAGAATTTAATTTTGATAGACGGCATCCGCTTGAGCGATGCGCAATCGGCGCATCACGATCTGGATTTGCCCATTCCGCTCGATGCGGTAAACCGGATTGAAATACTACGCGGCTCGGGCTCGACGCTGTATGGATCGGAGGCGGTGGCCGGTGTGGTGAATGTGGTGACGGCCGGCGCTCCGGAGCACCTGGAGATGCGGCTGCGTGCCGGGTATGGCAGCTTTTCCACGAATGAGCAAAGCGGGTTTCTTTCTTTCCGGCAGGGGCTGCTTTCGCAGCAGTTCTCCTTCGAACGCGAGCTTTCGACGGGCTTCCGCGACGATCGCGATTATCGCAACCTGGCGCTCGCATCTGAATCCTGGCTGCGGACACGGTTGGGATTGACGCGAGTGTTCCTCTCGCTTCTCGACCGGCCGTTCGGGGCGGACCAGTTTTATGGAAATTTCAATTCCTGGGAACGGACAAAAACGTGGCTGGCAGCGCTTTCGCAGGATCTCGGGAAGAACACGATTTTTTCGCTCGGCTACCGGCGACATACCGATCTGTATGTGTTATTCCGCGACAACCCCGCTTATTACACGAATCACCACGAGGACGAGACCTGGGACGTTGCGTTGCGCCGCCACGATTTCTTACGCCCTTCGAGCAACCGGCAAAGCGTAGGTGTGTTCTACGGGGCTGAGCTGTTATCCGACCGCGTGGAAAGCAACAACCTCGGTGTGCATTCGCGCAAACAGGCTGCTGTGTATGGAAGCTTCGATGTACGATTCTGGCGGCGCTTCTCTTTTAGCGCCGGAGACCGGCTGCAATTTTACGGGAATGCCGGGGCGATCCGCGCGATATCCGTTCCGTCGGTGAGCGGAGGGTTTTGGCTATCGTCGAAGGCGAAACTGCGCGGGACGGTGAATCGCTCATTCCGGCTGCCGAATTATACCGACCTCTATTATCACGATCCGGCGAACATCGGGAACCCGAATCTGCGTCCGGAGCACGCCATGAACTATGATGGCGGCATCGATTTCTATCCAGCCGAGCACTGGCGCAGCGCGATCACCATTTTTTCGCGGCATGAGACGGACGATATCGACTATGTCCGTGCGAATTCGTCGGCTATCTGGCAAGCGCTGAACTTTGGGCGGGTTACGTTGACGGGCGTCGAAGCATTGATCGGATGGCAGGCGCGCAACGGGCAGAAAGTAGACGTGCAATATACGGCTCTGCACGGCGCGCAGGCGGCGCTCAACGGCTTTCAATCGAAGTACGTTTTTAACTATCCGACGCAGCAGGCGGTGATGGCCTGGCAATCGAGCGGTGCGCACGGCTGGATCGCGCGTGTGCGCGCGGGCGTCACTGAGCAGTACCAGCGCGACACCTATTTTCTTCTGGACGCGTATGCCGCGTGGATACGCTCGCCGCTTCATCCTTATCTGCGGCTTACGAATCTGACGAATGCGGATTATCAACCGGTGTATGGCGTGGTGATGCCGGGCCGTGCGGCGCTGGTGGGACTGGAGTGGTGCGTCTTCTGCACACGACAGTAGCTTCTATACTTCGGTCATGGGATGGAGATTGCTTCTGTGTGCGGGTTTGGTGGGAGCCGGAGCGGCGTTTGCGGCGTCGCCACTGGTGGAACGCATCGATGATACGGCGTTCATTCAAGTCGAGGCGCCGAGTTTCAAAGACCTGACCGCGCGGCAGCAGGCGCTTGCCTATTGGCTTTCGCAGGCGTCGATTGCGATCGATCCCATCTTTTACGATCAGATGTCGCGTTTCGGGCTGCGCGAGCGCTACCTGCTCGAAACGGTGATTTCGCAACGCGGCAAGGTTGACGACGGCTTGTACCGGCGGATCGCCGATTTTACGAAGCTGTTCTGGGCCAACCATGGGAATCACAATGAACAAACGGGGTTGAAGTTCTTGCCAAAGTTTTCGGCGCAGGAATTGAAGCAGGCGCTGGCGCAGTGTGGGCGTTCGGATCTGGATCGGGAAGTAGACGCGCTTAGCCAGGCGCTTTTCGATGCGTCATTTGAACCTGTGATTACCGCCAAGAGTCCGGAAGGCGGGAAAGACATTATCCAGGCGAGCTCGAACAATTTCTATCTCGGCGTGAGGCTGACGGATCTCAAGAATTTCCAGGAGCGCCACCGGCTGAATTCGCGCGTTGTTAATAAGAACGGCAAATTGATCGAGGAGGTGTATCGCACCGCGCCCGGTGGTTTGTACTCAGAATATTTGACGAAAGCGAACGGGTATTTGGAAAAGGCCCAGGCTTATGCAGACCCGGAGCAGGCGAAGGTGATCGGCGATTTGATTCGCTATTACCGGACGGGCGAATATGCCGACTGGATTCGCTTCGACATCGATTGGGTGCGGAATAACGAGCCAGTGGATTTCATTAACGGCTTCATCGAGACGTATCGGGACGCGCGCAGTGCCAAGGGTACGGCGCAGAGCTTTGTTTCCATTACGGATCAGAAACTCTCGCAAGCGATGGAACAGATTGCGGCGAACGCCCAGTATTTTGAAAATCGCGCTCCCTGGGACGCGCGCTATAAGAAGCAGGCGTCCAAGCCGCCGGCGGCGAAGGCTGTTGAAACAATCGTCGAGACCGGCGATTTCCATGTGAACACGGTCGGCGATAATTTGCCGAACGAAAACGAGATCCGCGAGAAGTACGGCACCAAGAGCTTCTTTTTCACGGGGAGTATGCGCGCGATCGACGAGGCGACCGGGTTCGGCCCACTCGAAGAGTTCGCGGCTTCGCCGGAGGAAATTGCACGCGGCAAGAAATATCAGGACCAGGCCGGTGAGCTGCTGGTGGCCATGCATGAGGTCATAGGACACGGATCGGGCAAGCTCGATCCGAAACTTACAGAACAGCCTTCCTATTATTTGAAGGAGTATTACTCGACGCTCGAGGAGGCGCGCGCCGATTTGATGGCGCTTTGGAATGTTTTCGATCCTAAATTGAAGGAACTCGGGCTGGTTTCTTCCGACGATGTGGGACGGGCCATGTACGACGGCGCGGCGCGAGTCATGCTGACGCAGCTTGCTCGCATCCCGCGGGGCGACACGATCGAAGAGGACCATCAACGCGACAGGCAGCTGATCGCGCGCTACATCATGGATAAAACCGGCGCGATAGTGATGGAAAAACGCGGCGGGAAGACGTATGTACGGGTTACGGACTACAAAAAGATGCGCCAGGGGGTGGGCATGCTGCTGGCGGAGCTGATGCGCATCAAGGCGGAGGGTGACTACGCGGCAATTAAAGCGCTGATCGATAAGTACGGCGTGCACTTCGATCCTGCTTTACGGGATGAAATCATGGCGCGGTACAAGAAATTGAATCTGCCGACATATTGGACCGGAATTAATTCGGATCTTACGGCTGAGTTCGATAAGCAAGGGAAGGTTGTGAAGGTGGATATCAGTTATCCGCGTGATTTTGTTAAACAGCAGTTGGCTTATAGCGCGATGTATCCGCGCAGCCGCTAACTGGTGGGAAGTTGGTTTACATTCCAGCCGCCACCCAACGCTTTAATGAGCTGAACGCTTGCGGCCATGCGGCGGCGCAGCAGATCCACTTCGGTGCGCTCGTTCGTGAGAGCGATGCTTTGCGCGGTGATCACTTCCAGATAGGTAACGAGGCCGCCCTTGTAGCGGTTCAGTGAAAGCTGCAGCGAGTCTTCGGCGGCGGCAGTGGCTTCATGCTGCTTGGCGGCTTCTTCTTCAAGGATGCGAAGCGAAGAGAGATTATCCTCCACTTCCTGCAGAGCCACGAGCGAAGTCTGACGATAGTTCGCCGTCGTTGCGTCGTAGGCGGCTTGCGTGATTTGTACCTGGGCGCGGCGGCGGCCAGCATCGAAAATGGTTTCCGCGAGAGTCGGGCCGACCGACCAGAAGCGGCTCGGCCAGGTAAACCAATTGACCATACTGCCGGCGGAAAAGCCACCTGTGGCGGTTACGACGAGATCGGGAAAGAAAGCCGATTGCGCGATGCCGATTTGCTCGTTTGCGATGGCGACTTGCCGTTCGGCGATGGCAATGTCCGGCCGGCGCTCGAGAAGCTGTGACGGAAGACCCACCGGAATCGCGGGTGGTGGACCTTGCAGCGGCATGGGAGGCAGCGTGTAGCTCTCCGGTGTTTTGCCGATCAGGACAGCGATGGCGTGTTGGAACTGCGCGCGGGCGGCGTTGACATCCATGGCCTGCGCTTCGGTTTGGTTGAGCTGAGTCTGCGCTTGCGCCACTTCGACGCGGGAGGCGACACCTCCGTTGTAGCGATTCCGCGTCAGGTCTAACGCCTTTTGATAGGCGACGACTGTATCGTCCAGGATTCGTTTTTGGGCATCCAGGCTGCGCGCTTCGAAGTAGTCGGCGGCCAGCTCGGCCTGGAGCTGTAGCTTGATGTTTTCCAGATCGGCGGCTGATGCCTGATACTGCTCGGTGGCGCTCGTGATGCCGCGGCGAATGCGTCCCCAAAAATCGATATCCCAAGAGACATCCACCGGCAGGTCGAACAGAGCGTACTCGCGGCCTGGAATCCCGGTTGGATTACGGGATGAGGTGCGGTTATGGCTGATGTTGGGAGCCGTACCGACGGTAGGAAACAATCGGGAACGGGCGACCTGAATCTGTGCGCGAGCCTGCCGGAAATTTGCCTCCGCAATTTTGAGCGATTGGTTGGCGGGCGCTACCTGCTCTTCCAGAGTGTTGAGCTGCGGATCGCCGAACAGCTCCCACCAGTTGCCTTTGATCTCGCCGTCGGCGGGCTGCGCGTTTTTCCAGCCGGCGGGCGGCGGCTCGGTGTAAAGCGGCGCGCTCGGAACGGTGGGTTTCGCGTATTTCGGTCCGACCGAGCAACCGGCAAGCAAAAGAACGATGCCCGGAACGAACCAGAGGAACCTTCGAATCATTCGGCCTGCGCTCCCGAGTTTGCCGTGTGGACTTGCTCGCCCGATACGATCGAATCATTCGGATTTACGATCACCGCATCCTGCGGGTGAAGGCCGGAGACGACCTCGACCTTATCGCCATAATCGCGGCCGAGAGTGACAGGTGCGAGTTCGACGCGGCCATTGCGTACGAGCGCCACGCGCAATCCTTCCGAGCGGAACAGTAGCGTATTGGTCGGCACCGTGACGGCCTCTGTTTTCGAAGGAAGCTTCAAATGCACGGAGGCGTAGGAGCCAGGCAGCAATTCGCCGGTAGGATTCTTGACGTCGACTTCCACCAGCAGCGTTCGTGAATTGATATCGATCGCTTTGGCGTTGCGCACGACTACGCCATGGAACTGGCGGCCGGGAAACTCCGAAAGAGTGAGATTGGCGGTACCGCCGGGCTTGGCAGCGTGAGAGTAGATTTCGGGAACGTTGATGTAGACGCGCAGCGTGGTGTTGGAAGCGAGATGGAATAGTTCCTTGCCGGTGGTGTTGGCGTCGGCATTTACCAGAGCGCCGACATCCACATTGCGCGCGGTGATGACGCCGTCAAAGGGAGCGTACACCTTTTCATACGCCACGAGCTGCTCGAGCCGTGAAACGTTGGCCTGTGCGGAGGTAACTTCGGCGCTTCTGGCGGCTGCTGCCTGCACGGCGTTGTCCACATCCTGCTTCGAGACCGAGTCGGTGGTGAACAGATGGTTGTAGCGAGCGGCGGTGATTTGCGCGAGCTTCAGGTTGGCTTGATCGGTCGCAAGTTGAGCGCGAGCCTGCTGCAGTTGGTGATCGAGCTCGGGCGCTTCGATCTCGGCAAGCAATTGGCCGCGCTTTACGTGCGCGCCGATATCGGCGTACCACTGTTTCAGGTAACCGCTGGAGCGGGCCCATATGGGGGTGTCCACAAACGGCTGCATGTTGCCGGGCAGTTCGATTTCTTCGGCTCCGGCGGTGACCTGCGGGTGGACGGTAGCGACGGTCGGAATGGAGTTGGCGAGAGTCGCACGCTCGAGAGAAGAGCTCGCGCGGGCGCGCGAGGTGAGTCCGGTGTAAATGACGTACGCGCCTACCAGCGCAGCGAGCAGACCAACGAGGAGCAGCCCTCGCAACGGGAAGGCAGGCGGCTGCGCCGGCGCTTTAGCCGGGCCGGTGTTTTGTTCGATCGTCTCTTCGCTTTTTTCTTCCACAATCATAAATTCGTCTCCGCTTCAGGCGTGAACCGGCTCCTTGGCGCGCTGCCGCTCGGGAGTTTGCTCGGGCTTACGCGACTTATGCAGCAGACTGAAAACGGCTGGCACAAAAAACAGGGTCGCGACAGTGGCGCACAACAATCCGCCGATAACCGCGCGGCCTAACGGGGCATTCTGTTCGCCGCCTTCTCCCAAGCCCAAGGCCATCGGCACCATGCCGATAATCATGGCGAGGGCCGTCATCAGCACCGGCCGGAATCGAGTGGACCCGGCTTCGAGCGCCGCTTCAAGCGAGTTGCCATGCAGCGCGAGGCGCTCTTTGGCGAAGCTCACGACCAGAATACTGTTGGCGGTGGCAACGCCCATGCACATGATCGCTCCCATTAGCGCCGGAACGCTGATGGTGGTGTGCGTAACAAACAAGAAGAGGACAATGCCAGCCAACGCCGCGGGCAACGCAGTGATGATGATGAACGGATCGAGCCAGGACTGAAAGTTCACCACGATCAGGAAATAGATCAGTACGATAGCTCCGGCGAGCCCGGCAAGCAGTCCGATGAAGGAGGTGCGCATCGTTTCCACCTGGCCGCGAACGATCAACTCGGAGCCGCGCGGCAAATATTTCCGATTCGCGTTTACTACGTTGTTAATGCCCTTGCCCACTGCGCCTAAATCGCTGCCCTGCACAGACCCGAAGATGTCGATGGTGCGGCGAATGTTGTAGTGGGTGACAACGCCGAGCTCGCTGGTGCGGCTGATGTCGATCATGTTGCTCAGAATCGCCGATTGATCCCGATTCGCTCCGGCGATGGGAATGTTCCGCAGATCCTGGATCGATTGAACGCGGTACTGTGGCATTTGCGTGACGATGGTGTAGTTCACGCCGTTCACCGGATTCAGCCAAAAAGTAGGCTGCGTTTGAAAGCTTCCGCTCAGAGAAGTAAGCAGGTTGCGTGCGAGATCGATCTGCGTGAACCCGCTTTGCGCGGCCTTGGTGCGATCGACATTGAGATAGAGCTTCGGCTCGTCGAAGACCTGATGGATGTGAAGATCGGCCGCGCCTGGAATGCGCTGCAATTGGGGCAGAATCCGATTTGCGAAGGCGCGGCTGGCCTCGATGTTGTTGCCGATGATTTGAATGTCGATGGGCGAGGGCAGGCCGAAATTGAGAATCTGCGTGACGATGTCCGCCGGAAGCATATAGAAGACCGTTCCGGGAAATTCACGCGGCAGCTTTTCACGAAGTTCGCGGACGTATTCGTCGGTGGGGCGATGTTTCGGTTTGAGCGAAACTAAAATATCCGCATCGCCGGTTCCAATTTGTCCCGAACTACTGTAGGAAAGATTGATCAGGCTGTAGGGCAGGCCGATGTTGTCGAGGATGGTATCCAACTCGGCGGGCGGAATTTCTCTGCGGATGGCGGCGCCCACTCGGTCGCAGAGACGGGCGGTTTCTTCAATGCGAGTGCCGGTGCGGGCGCGTACGTGCAGTTTGAATTGGCCGGTGTCGGTGCTTGGGAAAAAGTCCTGACCGAGCACAGGGATCAATAGACCGGCGGAAACGCACAGTAACAAGAACAGCGGCACGAAGTATTTTCGCCGGTAGACCAACGTGGTCAAAATCGCCTGGTAACCCGTCCGGAATCGTTCGAAGCCGCGCTCGAAAGCGCGCTGAAACAGCACCAACGGATTACGCGACGGGCGAAAGTGCGTTTTCACGCGCAGCAGATACATGGCGAGCGTGGGAACGAGAGTTCGAGAAAGAACGTAGGAGGCGAGCATCGCGAAAACCACCGCTTCGGCCAGCGGAACGAACAAATATTTCGCCACACCGCTCAGAAAGAACATCGGAATGAAGACGATACAAATACAAAGCGTGGAGACGAGAGCGGGCACCGAGATCTGCGCCGCGCCATCCAAGATCGCAGTGCGGAGATCGTGACCTTCCTCCAGATAGCGCTCGATATTTTCGATCGTGACGGTTGCGTCGTCCACCAGGATTCCGACGGCGAGCGCGAGTCCGCCCAAGGTCATGATGTTGATCGTTTCGTGGAGAGCGCTTAGAACGATAATCGACGTGAGAATGGACAGCGGAATCGAGATAGCAATGATCAGCGTGCTGCGCCAACTCCCGAGGAACAGCAGGATCATCAGACCGGTGAGGCAGGCAGCGATGATGGCTTCCCGGATGACGCCGTTCACAGCGGCACGCACGAAGATCGATTGATCCGCTACGGGCTGCATGCGGAGCGCGGGCGGGAGCGTGGCTGCGACGCGCGGCAAGAGGTCTTTAATGCCTTGTACAACGTCGAGCGTGGAGGCGCTGCCGGCTTTCAGGATGCTCACCAAAACGCCGCGCGAGCCGTTGTTGCGAATGATATTGGTCTGCGGCGCGAACCCGTTTCGGACGTTGGCTACGTCGCCAATATAAATCGGAGTGTTGCCGACGACCTTAATCGGAAATTGACTGATCTCGGATATTTTGGCCGGGCTATAGTTCATGCCCACGTCATATTCGAACTGGCCGATCTTGGCGGTTCCCGAGCCTAACAATAAATTCTGGTTACCAACGGCAGTGACGACATCGACCGGAGTGAGTCCTTTGGCTTGCAACTGCTGCGGGTTTAGATCGATCATCACCTGGCGCTGCTTGCCGCCGTACGGGTAAGGTACGACCGCGCCCGGTACGGTCACGAGCTGTGTGCGAAGAAAATTCAGCGCAATGTCATTCAGGTCCTGCTCCTGCAGGCCCTTACCGGAAAGCGCTAGTTGCAGGATGGGAACGCTCGAGGCGTTATAGGTAAGGACGATCGGTGGATTGGTGCCCGCCGGCATTTGGCGGAGAATGGTTTGCGAAACCGCGGCTACCTGCGCGACGCCGGTGGTGACGTTGGCATACGGCTGAAGAAATAATTTGATAATGGTCGCGCCAGCCAGAGTAGTGGATTCGATGTGCTCGATGTCGTTGACGGTGGTGGTGAGTACGCGCTCGTGGACGGATGTGATGCGGCCTTCGAACTCTTGTGGATTCAGTCCGTTATAGGTCCAAATGACAGATATTACTGGAATATCGATATTGGGAAAAATATCCGTGGGCGTACGAAATATAACGATCGGGCTGACCAGCAGAATCAGCAGAGCGAGAACGATGAAGGTGTAGGGCCGATTGAGCGCTACGCGTACAATCCACATTCTTTTATAGAGATGAATTTACGATACTAGAAAGTTTCGATAATGTGGAACCCCGAAGCGAAATAAATCATCCATGCATGCATATGGGTACTCTGGGAAAAATTGCGGTGGAAGAGCCGCGGGGACGGGGACGGCCGCGGGATGGCGACTGCCGGGAGCGGATTCTGCGAGCTGGACTGGAATTGCTCGAAGAATCGTCGTTCGCCGACATCACGACGGATTCGATTGCCGAGCGCGCTGGAGCGAGTAAGGCGACGATCTATCGTTGGTGGCCGAACAAAGCTTCCGTCCTGATCGAAGCGCTGCGCGAAGCGGTAGCGCAGGAGCTGCCGTTTCCGGATACGGGTGATCTGCGCCAGGACATCCGGCTGCAGTTGCGGAATTTCATTAAGCTGCTTACCGGACGGCGCGGGCGTATTTTTAAGGCATTTATTGCCGCCGCGCAGAGCGATCCGGAAGTGGCGCAAACTTTCGAAGCCGTTTGGCGGCACCCACGGCGTGCCAGCGCGAAAGTTGCTCTCGAACGGCATCGCGGGCGAGCGCTGCGCGAGGATATCGATTTGGACGTCGTAATGGACGCTCTATATGGTCCGGTGTATTACCGTCTGCTGGTCGGGCGCGGGGCACTCTCGGAACGCTATGCGGACTCGATTTCGGATATCGTTCTGGACGGAATCGTAAATCGCGGCTACGAATTTACGCCTGAGGCCAAGTAACCGCCATCCACCACGATGCTTTGGCCGGTGATGAAACTGGCGGCATCGGAGGCGAGCAGCACGGCCGCGCCGACCAACTCGCGCGGATGGCCGAAGCGGCGCATGGGAGTGCGCAGCAGAATTTCACGGCCGCGCTCGCTGCCGTTGAGCAGCACCTGATTCAACTCGGTGGGGAATACTCCGGGTGCGATTGCGTTCACGCAGATGTTGTATTGCGCCCATTCGCAAGCAAGACTCCGTGTCAACGATAAAACCGCCGATTTCGAGGCGCAGTAAGCGGCGACCTCGTGAAACGCAGCATAGGACGATAGCGAGCCGATGTTGACAATGCGGCCCGCGCCACTCGCTTTCAATGGCTCGAAGAACACCTGGCAGGCTTCGAGCACCGCCGTCAAGTTCGTTTCAAACAGCGACGACCATTCTTCGGCATCGACCGCAATGGTGGGCTTACGAAAAGTGCGCCCGGCAGAATTCACAAGGATGTCCACGCGGCCTAGCGCGGCGAGCACGTTGTCGCGAAATGTTTCAAGAGATGCTTTGTGCGTCGCATCGACGGCGTAATACAGAGTGCGCCGGCCCAGGCGCGCAATCTCGTCGCAGGTATTTTGCAAAAGATCGGCGCGGCGGCCGCCAGGAACGACATCGGCGCCATGCTCGGCCAAACCGAGAGCGATTTCTTTGCCGAGACCGGAAGTGGCGCCGATGACGACGGCGACACGGCCGCTCAGGTCGAGGGAGTTACGCTGCATCAATAGGTAATCATTCCGTTATACCCTAAGTTGGCTTGATATTGTCTTAACATCGAACAAATGCGGATTGCGGACGTAAGAGCGTATACGGTGACCGTTCCTCTCGAAGCGGCTTTGCGGCATGCGAACGGATGCCATTGGGGACGATTCGTGCGGACGATCGTCGAAGTCGAAACCGACAACGGATTGGTTGGATTGGGCGAGATGGGCGGGGGCGGGGAATCAGCCGAAGCGCAGTTCCGCTCGTTGGCAGCATATCTGAAAGGGCACGATCCGGCGCGGATCGAGGAGATGCGTTTTCGGATCGCGAATCCGACGGCGTCGCTCTATAACAATCGAACGCAGATGTTGGCCGCGCTCGAGTTTGCGTGTCTGGATATTCTCGGGCAAGCGTGGGGCGTGCCGGTACACGCGATTTTGGGTGGAAAGCTGAGAGATCGCGTTCCGTTCGCGTCGTATTGTTTTTGGCGATACGGGCAGGAAGGCTCGGGCGAAGGCGAAGTCCGGACGGCGGATCAGTTGGTCGCGTATGCGCGGGAAGCGAAGCGGAAGCATGGCTTCACCAGTCATAAATTGAAGGCCGGAGTGTTCCCGCCGGATTATGAGCTCGAAGCGTTTCGCGCGCTTGCGAAGACGTTTCCGGAAGACAATGTGCGCATCGATCCGAACGGCGCATGGTCGACCGAGCAGGCGATTCGTTTCGGACAGGCGATCGAAGATCTCCGCAACGATTACCTGGAAGATCCGGTATATGGTCTCAATGGCCTGCGGCGGGTGCGGCAGATGGTGCGGGTGCCGCTTGCGACCAATACGGTCGTGGTGAATTTCGAGCAACTGGCGGCGAACGTTTTGGATGTGGGCGTGGATGTGATTCTGCTCGATACCACGTTTTGGGGCGGCATTCGCCCCTGTATCAAAGCGGCCGGAGTTTGCGAGACGTTTCAGCTTGGCGTAGCGGTGCATTCTTCCGGCGAGCTGGGCGTGCAACTGGCGACGATGCTGCACCTGGGCGCCGTGATTCCGAACCT
>JAICIH010000181.1 GCA_025924475.1 Bryobacteraceae bacterium | reverse complement strand
GCGGTTTCGCAGGCGCTGAAGGCGCGGAAAAAAACGCCGGCCCCTGTTCAGAAATGAATCCCGCCGCCGCAGACCAGCACTTCGCCGGTCACATAATCCGATAGCGGCGAGCAGAAGAAGAATACTGCTTTGGCGGCGTCTTCCGGCCCGCCGATGCGGCCCAAAGGAATCGTCCGCGCGGCCTGTTCCCGCACCTGCTCCTGCATTCCAACGCGCAACTGACGCTCGCCGATGGCAATGCTTGTCGCGGCATCGTCCATCGGCCGCGTCAGGCGCGTGTCGATCAGGCCAAAGCCCACGGCATTGACAGTCACGTTATAGCGGCCCCATTCCTTGGCGAGAGTCTTGGTGAGGCCGACAACGGCAGCTTTGCCGGAGGAGTAGCCGGCCTGTCCAGGATTGCCGTGCAGCCCGGAGATGGAGGTGATGTTCACGACTTTGCGGACCACCGGCACCCCCGCTTCAATCTCGGCCTTGGCTTTCTCGCGAATCCAGGGAGCGGCGGCGCGCAAAATGCGGAACGGCGTTACCACGTGAATATCGAGCATCGCCTGGAACTGCTCATCTGTGGTCTTTTGAATGACGTTGTCCCAGGTGTAGCCCGCATTGTTGACAATAATGTCTATCGAGCCGAATTCTTCCGTCAGTGTCTTCACCAGCGTTTCGGGAACGCCAGGCGCGGTGAGGTCGCCGGCGAACGCCGCAATGCGGGCGCCTGTCGAGCGGGAGACTGCCAGGCGCGTTTCTTCGAGGGCGGATTCATCGATATCGGCAAGCAGGACAGAGGCTCCCGAGGCGACAAGGGATTCGGCAATGGCCCGGCCGATTCCACGACCGGCGCCCGTAACCAAGGCCGATTTATTTGAGAGAGAGATATTCATCCAATAACGGGAGTTGAGACGTGCCATGTAGGGCAGATTGGAAATCTGCGGCCGATTGGCATCGGCCTCATCTCCTATACCGCTTTAGTTTATGTGAGGCCTTTTTCGGCAGCCTCTCAGAGGCCGAGCTTGATACGAAGGAAGCCAACCGAAACCATGCGAAGCAATTCGAGACCGTCCCGGAAGCGCCGGATATTCGTGCTTCCGTAAGTGCGCGCGAGATACCGGACCGGAACATCCACAATGCCGAGACCTAACGCCACGGCCGGAAAAATCAGCTCGAAATCGCCAAACGGATCAAAATCGCCAAAATCTTTGCGCCATCGGACGATTCGCTCATAATCGTGCCTGGCGAGTAGTTTCGTCCCGCACAGGCAATCGCCTAAGCGTGCGTCAAGCACCCAACTCAAGCTCTTTGCGAAGAAGATATTACCCAAACGGTTGAGCGGCCTCATGGCCTCACCTTCCATTGGGTAAACGAGCCGCGAGCCATTCACAAAATCCGCGAGGCCCTTGCAATATGCATCGTAGAATCGGCCCAGCATCTCGGGAGGCATGGTCAGGTCGGCATCGAGAATAGTCACGACCTGTTGGGTAGCGCGAGAAAAACCGAGTCTGACTGCATCGGCCTTCCCTTTCCCGGTCTGCTGAAAGATCTTGATGCAAAAACGGTCGCGATAGGCTTCCGCCACCCGCTGAATTTCTTCCCAGGTGCCATCGGTGGAATGGCCTTCTACAAAGATGACCTCCATCTTGCAGCCTAAATCGGGCAAGCGTTTCAGAGCATTCTCTATATTGCCGCATTCATTGCGCGCCGGAATGATGCAGGAAATCCCATCCGGTGCTTTCGGAATGACAGGCCGCAAGATCGAAACATAAACAAGACCGAACCAGCGAATCCCCGGGAGTATCGAGACGACGCCATTTACAAAATTTCCGATTCCAAACAATCGCCAAGGGAAATAAATGCGCGGCCGCTGCCGGACCACCTCGAAGCCGCTCAGTTTCGCGAGAGTTTCGAAATCCCCACGCGTGAGAAAAGTGCTCGGTAGCTCACCCTTCCGAATCCCGAGCCAATTGGCTAACCGATACAGCCAACGGACGTATGGATTGTAGAGCACCACAATCAGCCGGGACGTATGGGACATTCGAGACTTGATGTTGGCGAGCAAGCCCTGTATGTCGAAATGATGATTTAGCGTACCGTTGACGAGGATTGCGGTCCGCCGCTCCTCCTCGTCGGATAGGGACGGAAAGTAATCGTCCTCTTCCAACACGCCTTTATTCGCAGCTTCTACCCCATCTAGCAGCGCGCCATTATCTTCCCGCCGGGGCAACCACTGAATCACCGCATCGTAGTAGCGGGTAGCTGAGGAGATTTCGCCTGCTATTTGACTGTAAAAATAACGGGTAAATCGGTTTCCTTTATGCCGCGCAAACGGCCGCTCTGCCGCAGGATCGTACTGCAGGACCGGGCTGGAGATTTTAGACTCTATCACGCGATTCGTCATTTGACTCATCTACACTGCTTTCTTGTTTCAAGAAAAGAAGGGGTTTAGGCCACCAGTAAAGACATATTTTATTCGCGGTCGCGCCGGGCGTAAAGATTCGTGAATTTGTTACCGGATAGTTCGCTTAGCAGATGCGGGAAGTCCCGAAGCTGCGTCTCTCCGCTGTTGCCGGAGCGATAAATTCGAAACTTTTGCTGTGAAAGAAACTTAAGCAATTCCAGCGGATCACAACCGGAATCCCGAAGACCTGCCGGCCAAAATTCAAAATGGATTCCGATATTCCGATTCCGGTCGATGGTCCCCTCCATGCCGCGAAACGCTTCCCATTCCCAGCCTTGGACATCCATCTTGATGAAATCAATTTTCCGGTCGCCTACGACATCGTCCAGAGTCGCCACTCTGACAGGTTTCTTAGTCGAGATCTGCTCGGAATGCCCGGAACTCAGCCGATTGTCTCCGCCATGAATCAGGGAACGCGACAGCATGGCTTGATCAGACTTTGAGCCGACGGCCAACCGGTGACACTCGATATTTCCAACGGAATTGGCCGCAATATTCGTTTCCAGCGCCGCAAACATATCCGGCTCGGGTTCGAAAGCAATTACGACGCCTTCCGCGCCGACGAGCTGAGAGAACAGAAGCGAATAGAGCCCCTGGTTGGCGCCGATATCTACAACGGTCATACCGGGTTTTAAATTCCTGGTGAAAAATATCTTCTCGGGCTTGCCCAACAGGTTCAGCTTGTGAAGAAAGAGGGCTGTGAGCCGGTCAAGAGACGGCGCCGCAAACTCGAAATCCCAAACGTGGAGGCGACGCCGCCAGAGCGGAAGCAGATTCAACCGCGCAATCGTGTTGATGAAGCTCATTTGACTAAGTTGGACAATTTCAAGACTGGATTGAACAATTTCAAACCGTGCTTTTATGACTGTTGTTTCGAAAGCTACACTGGGTTTTTATGCCAGATCGTTTCGAACAGCTTGTTGCAGAAAAGAATGAGCAGCGAACACTGCAGCGGCTCTTTGGCGGCTATCGATTCTGGGGCCTGCTCATCTACTCGATATCCATCTTACTAATCACGAGCATCATTGCCAGCCGGAAGCATCTGTGGTGGGACGAGATCTGCGCATTTTATGTAGCCACCTCACCGAGTATTGGAGCGATGTGGCATGCGCTGAGCTCCGGAATCGACTGGCAGACGCCCACCTACTATCTTCCCCTTCATTATCTGTGCATGTGGTTTGGTCCGTCCGAATTGGTCATGAGATTGATCGCCATCGTTCCCTACTGGCTGGCGACGTTAGTGCTCTACTTCACAGTTGCGCGCCGCACCGCGCCGGTTTACGGGTTCATTGCGATGCTCTTTCCCTCTCTTACAGGCGCGTTTAACTACTCGTTCGAAGCGCGGCCGTATGGTTTGGTTCTTCTTTTCACCGCCTGCACGCTGCTATGCTGGCAACTCGCGAAAGAGCAGCGCTTCCGCCGCATGGCGCTACCGGCGTTATCCATCAGCCTGGCTGCGGCGGTATGCGTTCACTACAACGCCTGTCTGGTAGCGATCCCGCTGTTGATCGGCGAGGGCGTCGCCTGGCTGTACCGGCGCAAGCTGGATGTCCCGGTGATCCTCGCAATCTGTTGCGCCGCCATTCCGGTAATGGCTCTGCTGCCGCACATATTGATGATCGTCCGTTTCAGTAAAGCTTATTCGGCAAGCACAGGTATCGGAGCGCTCGCCGAAGTTTATTCCGAGCTTTTTCCGCGCTTCACGGTTCTAGGGGCGGCGGCAGTTTGTGTGGGGCTGGCTGTGTGGTTTGCTTACGAGCGAGCGAAAAACCGGACGATAGATAGAAATCCCGGACGGCGGCCCGCCAGCGACGAATACGTATTAACCATTACGGCCACAGCAGCGTTTCTGCTTCTGCCGATTGTCTATTTTTGCCTCTCTTTCATGACCCGCACGCTCTATGTTCGATATGTAATTGAGACAGTAATTGGATGCGCCATGTTTTTGGCATTTGTGCTATACGACGCACGCCGCACTGTGCCGCACTTAGCCAGTGTTGTACTAGTCATGTCCATAATTGGAACGCTTACTTACGCGGCGAAGCGAATCCGCCACCCGGATGATGTGGTTTGGGGCTCTTTCGCCTTCTATTCCGAGCTGTTTGACAGAAATAATAAGCCATTGTACGAATCAAAAGATCTTTTGCTGCTTGGTGGCGGCAGTTACTTGTTATCGCTTCGTTACGGGGATGAAGATTTGCGGCGCCGTTCGGTATATGTGGTTTCCGATCCCGAAGCAAAGCCCGTCGCCTTCTCGCTGGCAGACAGAATCTTCTATAAAGCTCTCGCACCGTTGCTCCCGGGTAAGGTGCATTTACTAACATACGCCGCTTTAAAGCAGCATCGCCATTTTCAGATGTACAGTGCGGATCCATGGCTTTTTGACCGGCTACTGGCAGACGGCGAGGTTATCAGAGTTCAAGCCCTTCTGGAGCACGGGCCGCTATATTCGGTAGATATTCAGTAAAAACGATCAGCGCTCCGTTGAAGTCAGCATACGGGACGGGCAAACCGTGGGACAGGCAACGAATTTCGCGGTAGACCATGCACCGCTTCTCAAAATTTGGAGCCGCAAAATTCGAGGCCAGTCCCCGTTTTGCGCGCTGTCTTTCATCCGATTCGCGGGCCCGCGGGCTATCCGTTACTTCCTTGCCGTCGCGGTTTCATGCCGGTCTAGCGGAACCGCGCGCGCTAGCAGGCGCCCGACATGAGATTGTCCGAGCACCGACACTAACTCGGTCCTCAGCGTGCTGAATAGCAGGGATGCCAGGCAAGCAAAAAGCAGCCAGTTGATGAGATCCGCCGGAATAGCGGCGCGACTGCGAAGGTGGCCGTAGCTCCAGGCATTCCCATAAACGCTGCATAGCAATACCACGGAAGTAGCGATGGCACGCCTGTATGCCGGCCCCTTTTCGCGAATCCATACAAACAATTGCGGAACGACTAGAACCAGCCAACGAAGGCGGTACGCATAATGATTGCCCATCAAAAAACAAAACAGATAAATCGCCGCTCCAGCCAAGAATCCTATTCCCGCGATATTGACGGTCAAACTAGCCGCGAGCCGGCGGCGAGCCGTCATACCAATAACAACCGCTGCCACCAGCAGCGCAGCCGCCAGACCGGCGAGTTCGAACCACTGCTTTGCGAACGTGGCGCCGTGCTGTTGCAAAAACAAATAGAGGCGATCGAAGGAGACCATGCAGCCAAACGAAAGCGATGTCTCTCTACCCCACCCCTCCGTATACTTGGCGATTCGCTTTAGATCGTCAAGTGAAAGCAGACAATAAGCTACAAACAGCAGTGAACAAACGACGATATACCGCCATCCGTTTTGTTTTTTAATAAATGCAATCAGGGCGGCGATTGGATAGAATTTCAGCGCGGCGGCCCATAAAATCAGAAACGCTGCCGCCACAGCCGAGCGGGCGCGATGCGCCAGCAGCCAGATCGCACAAACGGCGATCATGAAGACAAATGAATCGCCGTTGCCACGCTCGATGCCAAGCATGAAGCATGGGGAAATCAATAACAACGCAGCGAATGCCCCCTCCAGCAGAGTCAATTGACCCAGAAATAAAACCGTCATCACTGTTACTGCCGCGCCAGTGATTACACCGACAGCCACCGCATCGGACGCGCTAAGACCGGTTGGGCCGAACGTCCAGAGCCAAATCGGCGGATAGGGCGAATCCTTTTCGACCTGTGGAATGGGTATTCCATCTCGATAGCGGTCGAAACTCCGCAGCAGCAGCTCGCCATCCTTGAAGGGAGGTGTGAGGCTTTGGACTCCCATCATTCTCCATCCGGAGACCCATCCCGTGCGCTGCGCCTTGATCGCGACACAGGCAAAATAGAGAACCAAAACCGTGATGACTAAAACGCGGCCCCGCGACAGGCTCGAACGCCGAGCATCGGTCACATGCATGGGTTCATCCGTGCCAGTCATTGAAGCCATTGTATCGGGGCGCAGGAATTCGCCAAAGAGCCGCGCTTCCGTCGGCTTGCACACAAGGGGTGAGTCTTTTCGTGCCGCGACGGTGTGCGTCCACTACAATGCCTGTTTGATTGCAATACAGCTGTTGGTCGGAGAGAGTGTTGGTTTACCGCGGAATCCAACTGGCGTTTGTCAATAAAGAACAAATGCGTCGATGGCGATTAATCTTGACCATAGAAGTGAATGGCGTCTCAGCAATTTGCCGCCACTCGGCCCTTAACGCAGTAATCGCAGTAAGCGCGGGCCAGTGGCACTTTAACTCTCCAGATTAACCAGCAGAAGCGACTTCGGGACCTCAGCCAACCGAAACGGCAACTTCGTTTTTACAGATCACTGGTAACCACGGCCCGATTCGGCGGGGACTCTCCCCAAGGAGCGGTTCAGGAGTATGGTGGATACCACCAGAGAGTCCACAATGGAAATCCTTGTTGGACGCGAATATTGCCGTTATGGTAGGCTTCCCGTTATCGACGGTGTTTCGGAAGATTATTTCCTTCTCGAATCGCAAAGCCCTTATTTGTCTTTTGATGGCTGTCTTACCGATTGCCATCCGCGTTCCCGCGCTTCGATTCGTACCGTTCCCCTCCCCGTGGATCCACGACGAATTCAGTTATCTGCTGGCCGCCGATACGTTTGCTTCTGGCCGGCTGACGAATCCGCCGCATCCGATGTGGGTGCACTTCGAAACCTTCCAAGAGATTTTTCAGCCAACGTATGCATCCAAGTATCCGCCCGGGCAGGGCCTGTTTATGGCTTTCGGTCAACGGTTTTTCGGACATCCGTGGTTTGGTGTTTGTCTCAGCTTCGGCCTCATGTGTGGGTGCCTGTGCTGGATGCTGCAGGGATTCCTGCCACCTGTCTACGCACTACTAGGGACTCTCGTAGCGATGGGCGAATTCAGCCTGTTCGGTTATTGGATGGACTCCTATTGGGGCGGCGCCGTCGGGGCAATGGGCGGCAGTTTGGTTCTAGGAGCCGTGCCGCGGTTGGCCAAGAGTACCAGCGCTTCAGCCTCGTGGCTGGCGTCGCTTGGGCTGATAATTCTTGCTCTGAGCCGGCCATTTGAGGGGCTCGTGATCACCTTCGCTGCAGTTGCCGGCCTGTTGTGGTGGCGTCATCGTCTGGGGCGCCGCCTGCTGGATCTTTTTGCGGCGCAAGTGCTGGTACCTTGCGTTTTGATTTGTGTTGCTGGCGGCAGCTGGCTTCTTTACTACAACTACCGTGTCACCGGAAATGCTTTGCTGATGCCCTATACGGTGCACGAGCGTACCTACGTAGCCTCACCGATCTTCTATTTACTGCCAGCACCTCCCGAGCCCATATACCGCCACGAGATAATGCGAAAAAACTGGATTGGATGGGAGAAGCTCTATTATCTTGCCGCGCGCCATAATCCTTTGCGGATAGTGCTGGCTTTCTGGGATATCGTTCCGTTTTTTTCATCGACACTAACCTTTTTTCCAGCCGTCGTGGGACTCCTTGCGTTCCCGAGGAGTCCGAAAATGCGAGTGACAATCGGGGCACTGGCGGCATTATGGGCGGCGATGCTGCTCATGAAATCTTGGCATCCCCACTACTACGCGCCAGGAGCTGGATTGTTGCTGATCCCCACAATGTACAGCCTTCGTTGGCTGCGTGTCAGGTGCAGATCCGCGGGCGAGGCTGCCATTCTCTTGTTTGTGGTCTGCTGTTTTTTCCGCGGATTGCTCTACGACTCCATACATGAATACAAAACACGCACACCGACGCAACAGGATGAGGCAACCAATGAAGTCAAAGCGGTCAGCCACAAGGGAGAACGCCACCTGGTGATCGTGAGATATGCAGCAGATCATGATCCGCTGCATGAATTTGTCTTCAACCGCGCCGATATAGACCATTCGTTCATCATTTGGGCGCGCGATATGGGCGATGCAAAGAATCGCGAGCTGATCGACTATTATCCCGATCGGCGGGTGTGGCTGCTCGAACCAGATTCGCCCCAGTTAAGGGTTATGCCGTATCCGCAACAACCGCTTGCTGACGCGCGCGGCTCTGTTGAAACGTTGACCCTTCCCAAAGGTTCGAAGAATTGACCGCCAATCGCTTCGTCTTTCCAGGCGCTGAATACGCCGCCAGATTATTCCGGCGGACTGCTTCCTTTTCCAGGCGGAAAGCGCTTATCTGCTTTCTTGCCGCTGCGATGCCCATGGCGATCCGTTTGATGACATTACGATTTGTGCCGATGCCGTACCCGTATGTACACGATGAGTTCAGCTACCTGCTGGGGGCCGACACGTTCGCCTTGGGCCGCTTGACCAATCCGCCACATCCGCAATGGGTGCATTTCGAAACCTTTGACGAGAATTTTCAGCCCACCTATGCATCGAAATATCCGCCAGGGCAGTCGCTTCTTCTTGCGTTTGGACAAAAGTTCCTAGGTCATCCCTGGTACGGAGTATGGATCAGTTTCGGCTTGATGTTTGGTTGTCTTTGCTGGATGCTCCAAGGTTGGCTGCCGCCGGTGTATGCGCTACTTGGAAGTCTAGTGGCTATGGGCGAGTTCAGCATCTTCGGATATTGGATGAACTCGTATTGGGGTGGAGCACTGACGACCGCCGGCGGATGCCTAGTATTGGGAGCGTTGCCGCGGTTGGTGCATAAACATAATCCTTTCGCTGCAATCGCAGGTTCGACGGGCTTGCTGATCCTGCTGAATACGCGTCCCTACGAAGGAGGGGTCTTAAGTTTAGCTACGTTTGCCGTGCTGCTGTGGTGGAAGCATCGGCGTGGCTACCGTGCAGCGGAGATGCTCACTGCGTTGCTTCTGGCGCCGTTCGTACTGATATGCGGCTTTGGAATGGCTTGGACAGGCTACTATAATTACCGCGTCACAGGAAATCCGCTGTTGCCGCCCTATGTGTTGCACGAGCGGACATACGCGGCAACGCCCGCTTCCTATCTACTGCCCCGTGGTCCTACTCCTATATATCATCACGATATCATTCGCCGGGCGTGGGTGGATTGGAATGGCGAATCCTATACCAAGCTGAGAGCGAATCCTGCGCGCGTACTTGTAGCCTTCTATGATGTATTGCCATTCTATCTGCCCGCGCTATTGTTCTTTTCCGCGCTTGCTGGCCTGATTTTTTTCGCAAGAAGCCTCAAAATTCGTGCCGTGATTGCTTTGCTTACAGCCATCTGGCTGGCGCTCCTGTTGGAAAAAGTCTGGCTGCCGCATTACTTTGCACCGGCCGCCGGATTGCTACTGTTGCCGATTATGTACAGTGTACGCTGGCTGCGACTTCGCTTTGCCGGCGCCGGAGCCGCGCTGGTTTTGCTGTTCGTGGCTTGCTGCGTCGGCCGGGGACTGGCCACCGTCGTGTCCGCGCGCCGTGAGGTAGTCGTTCCTCCGCAAGAGCAGGCAATCGAAAAAATCAACACGCTAAGTAAGCCCGGGGAGCGCTATCTGGTCATCGTCCGGTATAGGCGCGAACACAATTTTCACGTCGAGTACGTTTTCAATCGCGCGGACATTGATCATTCGCGGATCGTGTGGGCGCGGGATATGGGAGACGCAAAGAACCAGGAGCTGTTTCATTATTATCCAGACCGCCACGTTTTGTTGCTCGAGCCTGACCTGCCTGCGATGCCGCTCACTCCCTATCCTAAGTAGCGGGTCTAAGTCACTGTTTCCGGTTAAATACAGCGGCTCCAATAACTCCGCGCTTTGCCGCAGCCAACGGCACGGGTCAAGATTCCGTGGCTTACCCAATTCAGCCGAATTACCTATACGGCTTTTAATCGATACTTCCGGTCCAAATGCAAGTGCCATATTATTCTTCTTTTTTACGGCAACATCAGCACTTTCTGATGTACGATCCGGAGCCATGGCTTTTGGACCAACTGATCTCAGATGGTTACAAAGTGAGAGTTCAAAAAGTGCTGGAGCACGGACCGTTGTATTCGGTAACAGTCAAATAAAGCGAGTCAAACGTCACGCGCGATTAATTTCTCCAAGTGTTTCGCGAGGATGTCGACCTCGACATTTACACGGGCGCCCGGGTTCCGAGAAGGCAGCGCTGTATGAGCATAGGTTTGGGGAATGATGGTGAAGCCGACAATGTCGCGCTCGATTTCGGCGACGGTCAGACTGATGCCATCGACGGCAACCGACGCCTTACTGACGATATACCGGGTAAGCTGGGCGGGGACACGCAGGCGCAGCCACCAGTTGTTTTCGCCGAGTGAATCGAGCGAGATGACTTCCGCAGTACCGTCCACATGGCCCAGGACGAAATGGCCATCGAGGCGGCCGTTGAAACGCAGAGGCCGTTCCAAGTTCACCATGGATGCTGGGGCGAGATCGCCCAGATTGGTGCGCTTCAAGGTCTCGGGCGAAAGGTCGGCGGAAAATTCGCCGGGCGCCAGATCGACCGCGGTAACACACGCTCCGTTGACCGCGATACTCGCGCCAAGCGCGGCGTCCTCCAACACAGAGCGGCAGGCGACGGTGAGGCGCGCGCCAGTGGTTTTGTGCTCAAGCCGCCGCACGTTACCGACTTCTTCGACGATTCCGGTAAACATCAGCTTTGTCCCTTGACGACGTAGGCTTCGACGGCGAACTCGTCTTTCGAAACAGGATGCACGGTAAGGCGATCGAGCAGAATAGCGTCAATGCGACGCTGGCGTCCCGCGCCCCCCGCCACCGGCAGGCTTTTGAGGCCGCCAAGAATTTTGGGCGCGTAATAGAAGAGAACTTTATCGGCGATGTGTGAATCGAGCATGGTCCAATTCACGCGGCTGCCGGCTTCCACCATCAGCGAGAGATAGCGGCGCTGGGCGAGGTAGGCGAGCAGTTGCACGGGATCAGTCCGGCCACCGGCGCCATCGGCAATCAAGACTTGAACGCCAGCGGCTTCCAAAGCTTTGCGGCGAGCGGCCGGCGCTGCCGAGATACTTACGACGAGCACATCTTCCTGCGCGCTCGCCACCATTTTCGATTGGAGCGGCAGGCGGAGCTGCGAATCGAGAACGATACGCAACAGAGGCCGGCTGCGCGGAAGACCGGAGCGATCGGTGAGCAGGCAATCGTCTTCGAGAACGGTTCCTATGCCGGTGAGAATCGCGTCAGCCAGATGGCGGACTCGCTGCACATCTGCGCGCGCGATGTCGCTGGTGATCCAGCCGAAGTTGTCCAGCGGCGCGGCGATTTTGCCGTCGAGAGTCAATGCGGCCTTAATCGTAACGAGCGGCCGGCCGGTGCGCATGAAATGAACAAAGGGCTCGTTGAGTTTTTCGGCCTCGCCGGCGTGAGTTGGATCGAGGGAAACGTCGATACCAGCGGCTCTTAATTTCGCGAATCCCGCGCCGCTTACTAACGGATTGGGGTCCTCGATAGCGGCGACAACGCGAGCGATGCCGGCCTGGATGATGGCGTCGGCACACGGCTTCGTGCGGCCTTGGTGCGAGCAAGGCTCAAGCGTGAGATATAAGGTTGCACCGCGCGCGGCCGCGCCGGCCTCCCGAAGAGCG
>JAICIH010000180.1 GCA_025924475.1 Bryobacteraceae bacterium | reverse complement strand
GCGCGATCGATCGTGGAACTACACGTTGGATGGCATCGATTCCAACGAGACCAGCGCCGGCGGCGCTGGTCTCTCGCCGGTTCGCGTCAATCCCGATGCGCTTGCCGAATTTCGCGTCATCACCAGCAACGCGACCGCGGAGTACGGCCGCAACAGCGGCGGTCAGGTCACCATGATCACAGGGTCGGGAACCAACGAGTTTCACGGCAACGGGTTCTGGCTTTATCGCACACCCCGGCTAAATGCCAACGATTATGGCTTCAACTTGAACGGCCAGGGCAAAGCGCAGTTTGTCCAGAATATCTACGGAGGCAGTATCGGCGGCCCGATTATCAAGAACCGGCTATTCTTTTTCGCCAATGTGCAGGCGCTCGCCGCCTACGACAGCATTTCCGTCACCCGCACTGTGCTTACGGCTACCGCGCGCCAGGGAATCCTCCGCTACGTGAACGGCGGACGCAATCGTCCGGCGGGCGTGGCCGGCGCTTCCGTGGATGCCGCGGGGAATCCTCTCCCCGGCTTAAGTATCGGGTCTTACAACGTGATCGCGAACGACCCGCAGCACGGCGGGCTGGACGCGACTACCCAGGCGTTGATCCAGCAGGCGCCGCTACCGAACAATTTCACGGCCGCCGGTACGACAACCGCTCCCGCGGATGGGCTCAATACGGCCGGCTATACCTTCGCCGCGCCGCAGCACGAACGCCAGCACGATGAGACCTTCAAGACCGACTTTATCCTTAACTCGAAGAACACGTTCTTCTTTCGCGGAAGCTGGGGCAGCCAGGATACCAACTGCGACAACGCCAACGGCGGCCTCGAAATCTTTCCCGGAACGGGCTGCCTGGTCAACACCGTACGCGAGCCGCGCAGCTTTGCCGCAAACTGGCGCTGGAACCCCGTGCCGAACATCACGAACGAATTCGTGTTCGGCCAGAATCATTTCACGTTCGCTTTCCAGCAGCCCGCGGACCTGGACAAGATCTCGTTGACAGCGACTCCGGTGGATACCACCGCCATCTACGATTTCGCCAACACGCGCACAATAAATACCTGGCAGTTTGTCGACAATTTGAGCTGGATCAAAGGAGCGCACACGATCCGGGTTGGAACCAATTTGCGGTACCAACGCCATAACGATTTACGCGGCTCGGTTGCGGGTTACGATTCCACGACCAACGCCGATTTCAGCCCTACTGTGAACACCGTGGATCCGGCGGCATTTGGATTGCCGGCGGGTCTCAATCAAGCCTTCGACCTGCCAAACTTCCAGACCGATATCAACTTCCTGTTGGGCCGGGTTGGAAACATAACACGCGGCTTCGTGGCGCGAGGCAACCAGTTTGTTCCGGGGCTGCTCACGTTCAATGCGCTCTGGCGCGAATATGATTTCTACGCCCAGGACACCTGGAAAGTATCGCCGCGCCTGACTATCGACATCGGCCTCCGTTATGAAGTGAAAATGAGTCCCAGCTCGAACGAAAACACGATCACGCACCCGAATCAGCCGATTGCGATCGGAGCAGGGCCGAGCGACAGCCTTAGCTGGGCGCCCGGGCAACTTTACAACAATTCGTACGGTAATTTCGGGCCTTCTGTCGGGTTCGCCTGGGATCCGTTTGGAACCGGTAAGACGGCTATTCGCGCTAACTACCGGATTGCTTACGACCGGCTCAACACGTTTTCACTTTCTTCGGCGCTGTTCGCAAATCTTCCCGGGACGACTTATGCAGGAAGCGATACCGCCTATGGCCAGGGCGGCGGCCGCCTAGCGGGACTATCGCCGCTGGCGCCGCCGACGCTCAGCCCCTCCGCTCTGTTGACCCCTCCGCCCTATTCAACCAGCCTTGCCACGGTTGTGGATCCGAGCTTCCAGATGCCGACCACACACGAGTGGGATTTCAGCCTACAGCGCCAGATCGCGCATAACACGATCATCGAGCTGGACTACATCGGGCGCCGCGCCTATCATCTCTTCGGCGCTTACAACATCAACCAGACCAACATCACAAGCAATGGTTTCATCGACGCTTTCAATACGGTAAAGGCGGGCGGCGATAGTCCGCTTATCGACTCGCTAACCAGCGCCGATAGCCGCCGGCGCGCCAGCGAGACCGGCTCCGACATGGTTCGCCGCCTGTTCCCGAGCCAACTGAGCACCAATTCCGTCGCCAGTCTTGCGAACTCGCTCGCGACCCGATTACAAGGCGGCAAGTCCGTGGTTGCGCTTTCCGGCCAGAACCCATTCTTCTTCATCCCTTACCCGCAATTCGGCGGCGGCGTGAACGTGATCGACTCGAACGACTTTTCGACCTACAACGGCTTGCAGGTCCAGATCCAGCGCCGGCTCGCAGATGGCCTGGAAGGCCAGTTTGCGTATACGTGGTCGAAATCGCTGGATACGCGTTCGTACGATCCGGCGTTCACGATCGTGTCGGGCTCAAATAATCAGTCGGCCTCTTCGACGCCCATCGATATCTACAATCGCCGGCTTAACTATGCGCTGTCGGATTTCGATCGCACGCATGTAATCCAATCCTACTTCGTCTACGAGGTTCCTTTCGGCCAGGGCAAGCGCTACTTCGGAAATTCAAATCCGTTTGTTCAGCGTCTGGTGAGCGGCTGGCAGATCAGCGGGTTCCTGACCTACGAATCCGGCCGGCCCATGACCGTTTACTCAGGGAGCAACACGGTATCGAACGTCCGGCAGACGCCAGCGAACTGCAGCGGCTGCTCCCGGGATATGGGCGAAGTCTTTTTCGATCCGGCGAGCAGCTACGCCTTCTACTTCGACGATCAGCAGCGCGGCAAATTCAGCATTCCCGGGCCGGGCGACTTCTCGAATACGGGCCGTAATTATTTTCGCGGTCCCGGTTTCTTCGACCTGGATGCGACCTTCGCCAAGAATATTTATTTCAGCGAACGCTATCGGCTGCAAGTTCGCGCCGACGTGGTCAACCTGACGAATCATCCCAACTTCGGCTTTCCGACGCTCACTACGACGAGCGCCACGTTTGGGCGCATCCGTGACACGATGGACGGCAACTATCAGCCGCGAAAATTCCAACTGGGTCTTAAGGTTTATTTTTAGGCGCTTGAGGGCGAAGCCCTTAAGCGCCTAGCTTTCAGCCGTCAGCGATTAGCTATTAGCTTCAAAACCAATGAAGGAGTTCCGGATCTGAAGGTGTGGCAGAAGGCCCATCAACACACTCTGGATGTGTATCGGAAGTTCGGGAAGATCGGCGTTCCGATCTAGGGCGCTCACGCTCAATGCCGTTGACTTAAGCGGCATAGAAGACCAGTCGAGGAGGCCGATTGCCAATCGGCCGCGGCTTACCAAGCCGCCCCACAGGGCAGAGGTCTCAAACCTCGGTTATTTCGGGCTTAAGTCAATGACATTGGGCTCACGCTTCCAGTAACCTGTTTGGGTAGATTTGAATTTGACTACATTCTTGTGTAAGCTTGTCCGCGCCGGCGCTCTTTGCGCGTTTCTAAACGCTGCCATTGCCGGGCAGGAGGTCTCACAAAGCGGCCTCGAACTTGCGGGGCAGCGTCCCGTCATAGACCTGCCAGAGCGCGCTCCCAAGGCCATGATTGCGAGCGCAAACGAACTCGCGTCGCAGGCGGGTCTGGCGATTTTGAAAAAAGACGGAAACGCGGTCGATGCCGCCATCGCCGTTGCTTTCGCGCTGGCAGTCGTTCATCCGGAAGCCGGCAATCTCGGCGGGGGCGGATACATGCTGGTCCGCATGGCGGACGGAACGGCGCGGGCGTTCGATTATAAAGAGACCGCCCCGGCACTGGCGCATCCCGGAATGTTTAGTACGCGCCTGGAATCATCGGTCGGCTACAAGGCTTCGGCGGTTCCCGGAACGGTGGCGGGCATGGGACTGGCGCACGAGCGTTTTGGCAAATTGCCGTGGAAAGAAGTGCTCGAGCCGGCGCGTCGCCTGGCGAAGGATGGCTTTCCTGCCTCGCAGCGTATGGAGCTGATTCTCGCGCTGCAAGCGCCGGTGATGAAGCAGTTTCCCGATAGCGCCAAAATCTTTTTACACAGCTCGGACCAGCCGGTAAAGCAAGGTGAGCTGATTAAGCAGCCGGATCTGGCGGACACCATCGAACGCATTCAGAAGCACGGCTGGAAGGAATTCTACGAAGGCAAAACCGCCGAACTGATTGACAAAGATATGGTCGAGCACAACGGTACTATCCGGCTCGATGACTTGCGTGGCTATCGCGCTATCGAGCGCGAGCCGCTCCAAGGCACGTTTCGCGGCAACATCATGCTTTCTATGCCGCCGTCGTCAAGCGGCGGCATGACGCTCATCGAGATGCTGAATATCTTCGAGACGTTTCCGGCGCGGCTCGGTGCGGAAGGATCGAGCGAGCAGCGCCACCACATGATCGAGTCCATGCGCCGCGCCTTCCGCGATCGCGCCGAATACGCGGCCGACCCTGCCTTCTTTCCTGTTCCTGTGGATCTGCTTACCAGCAAGGAACATGCGGCTGAACTCGCGCGATCCATTGAGCCCAATCGAGCAACGCCGTCAACGGCCATGCCAATCGAAACGCCAGTGCACGAATCGAACGACACCACTCACTTTTCGGTGATCGATCCGCAGGGTAACATCGTCAGCAACACCTATACCCTGAACAGTTTTTACGGCTCGCAGGTGATGGCTCATGGCACCGGCGTACTCTTGAACGACATTATGGAGGGATTCAGCAGCAAGGCTGGAGGCCGGAACGAAATCAAGCCGGGTAAGCGTCCGGTGTCCTCCATGACACCGACAATCGTCCTACACCCGGATGGTTCGCCGTGGTTCGCGCTCGGCTCGCCCGGATCGGCCACTATACCGAACACTGTTTTTCAAGTCATCGTGAATATCATCGATTCGAAAATGGGCCTGCGCGATGCCATCGAATTTCCCCGCATCCATCATCAATACCTTCCCGATCGAGTCGACGTGGAACCCGGCGCCCTATCGCTCGACGTGGCCGATAAGCTCCGCTTGTTTGGCGACATCATCAATCCGAAAACAAGATCGCAGGGTGACGTGCATGCCGTGATGATCGAAGAAGAAGAAGGAGACGGTTGGCGCCTTGGCTGGTCCGATGGCCGCCGCGGCGGCCATGCTGTGGGTTACTAGCTTAAGAAGACGGCTCCCTCGCGGGTGTGTGAAAAAATTAGGGACAGACAGCCGCGCCTGCATTCAGGGATTTTTATTTCTCAGTAGCTTACGGCACGGCGCTTCAGTCAGTCCCTAATTTTTTCACAGTCCGTCGCGGTCGCGGCTCGGTAACTTGCCGTTCACCCTGGTCTCACTCTTCGCGCATGAGTTGGGATGGATCTACCGCGAGCGCTCGCCGGGCCGGAATGGCGGAGGCTGCCATGCCTAGCAGAGCCATCGTCAAGACTGCGGCGGCGATCACGGCCGGATCGCTGGGGTTTGCCTGATACACGATTTGCCCGAGCAAACGTGTTGCCGAGAAGCCTGCCAACAGGCCCAGCACCGATCCAATGCCGAGGAGCACTATCGGCCGCCCCAATGCCGCAGCCATCACTTGCGTCTTGCGCGCACCCAATGCGATGCGGATGCCCAACTCCTTCCTGCGCCGGCTGACGCTGTACGCAGCCATTCCGAAGATCCCGGTCACTGCCAGCATCGCAGCCAGAAGGCCCATGATGCCCAGTGCTGCGGTCGACGCCCGCGCCGGGAACAATTCTCCGCTGAGGGTGTCGGACCAATTCCGGACCGTAATTGGTACATTCGGCGCAATGGCGCTCAGCGTGCGTTTGAGCACCGCAGCCATCTCGCCCGGCGTCCGCTGCGAGCGCACCACGAAAATCGTCCCGCTGGGCTCACTTTGCGAGAACGGCAGATACACAACGGGATGCGGCGATTCTTCCAGGTCGTGGTATTTGCCGTCCTCGACCAGGCCGACCACTTCCGTCAGATCGCCCGAAACGATAAAGTGCCGCCCAATCGCCGGTGTTCCGCTCCACATCTTCTTCGCAAAAGTCTGGTTCACGATCGCTACATGCGGAGACTTCGCCGTATCGTGCCATGAGAGATCCCGCCCGCCTAAGAGCCGAGTGGCGGCAGCATCCAGATATCCCGGTGAAATCGTAAACACGTAGGGCGCTAGTGCGGAATTGTTCAGCTTGAACTCTGTGGTTCCCGGCCGAAATATCGGAATGCCGTGCAGCCCACCGGTAAACGGTATGCGGTTTATCGAGCCCGCGGCCGTCACACCGGGGATATTTTGCGCAGCCTCGATGATCATTTTCTTTTTCTCGATCAGGGCATCGCTTTCGACCTGGCTCAGGTTTATTTCGGCAAGCATCGCGCCTTGCGGCTGGAAGCCCAAGGGGACGTGGAGCGCTCGCTCCATGCCGCGCACGGCCACCAGCGAGGCCGTTACCAGCAGCGTGCAGATTGCAATTTGCGCGCCCAACAACAGATCACGCAGGGCGAACCGTCGCAGTCGCATGCCGTCTACCGGCCCGCTCTTCAGGGCTTGCAGCGGGCTGCTGCGCCAGGCATGCCATGCCGGAACGATCCCAAACAGCAGTGCGCTTCCCAGCGTCAGCGCCAAGCCTTCCAGGAATACACGCGTATCCACGTTTGCCGCCAGATGCGTTTCCGCCGCGGGTTGCCAGCGGTTCAGCACAGTTAACAGCAGGTTGGCGGTAACCAGCCCCGCGGTTCCGCCCATCAGCGATACCATTACCGCCTCGGTCAGCAGTTGCATCGCCAGCCGCCGGCGGCTCGACCCAAGCGCGACGCGGACTGCCAGTTCGCGGCTGCGATCCGCCACGCGCGACGCAAACAGACTTGCCAGGTTTGCGCATGCCGCCGCCAACACCAGCAGCGCCAGTAGAGTCACGCTGTAAAGAAATCCGCGAATGACATCGCCGTCATCGCCGAGGAGTCCTGGATGAATCAGCCGCAGCGGCTGTCCGTCGTCGGTCGCCGGATATTCCTTCGCCAGTTGCGCCGCAATCGCATTCAGATTTTCCGTTGCCTGGCGCGGCGTTACGCCCGGCTTTACACGGCCAATCACGGTAACAGCAACATGTGCCCGGTTGTGCAGATCCACATGTTGCTCATTCACCATTGGTATCCAGAAATCGGGCCACGCAAACCGCTCCGTGCCGTGGAAACGCGCCGACGCCACGCCAACTACCGTAAACGGCTGCTTGCCAAGCTCTACGGTGGTTCCGACCACTCCTGGATCGGCTTGAAACGCGCTTCGCCACAGAGCATCGCTCAATACCACGTAGGGCGCCGAATTCGGGCCATGCTCATCGATCGAGTGAAAGAATCGCCCGAGCTGCGGCTGCACTCCGAGAAGATCGAAATAGTTGCCGCTGACTCCATCGCCATGGACATTCCTCACCGCGTTACCCCAGCGCAATGCGCCATAAGAATATCCGTAAATCGCAGCCATTCCGCTGAAGGTGGTGTTGCGCCGCCGGAAGTCCTCAAACGCAGGATACGACGTAGTCAGCAGCCTTCCGATCATCCATTGCTTGTGGCGAATCTGATATAGGCTCGGCGGGTCGCTCACATCGAGCGGGTGTAACAAAACGGCATTCAGCACTCCTAAAGACGACGACGTTTGCCGCAATCCCCAGCATCAGGGTAAGTAGAGCGACGATCGTGAATGCGGGAGATTTTTTCAGTACACGAAGCGCGTAAGTAACATCGAGCAGCAGGTTTCCCACTATGGCAGGCCTCTCTTCGGCGTATCTTCTTTATCGTATTCGAGCTTCGGATTGTAGCGGGCGGGAGCGTTCAAGGCGTTTAGCGTTGTGTCGCGGGGAGTTCGTTACCATGTACAAACCGCTTACTTGCGTGCGCGGCTCAGTTCGAGGCGGCGTTGCTAGTCATGTTTTCGTTGGTCGGCAAAGCGGGGCTCAAAAGCCCCGCGCGGGCTGAAGTCCCACCCCCCAACTGCTAATTCAGATCGGCTGGGGGGCGCAGGAGTTTCACCGGGATCACGAGGGTGCGGCGACCGCGGACTACGGTGAGTTTTATGACATCGCCGACGCGCTTTTGCGCGACGACGCGTACCAGCGAGTCTTCGCGTGTAACGGCTTGATTATCGATCGCCACAATCAGATCGCCGCCGATGCCCAGCTCGACGTTACCGATCGCGACAACCTGCGTCGCACCGCGCACGCCCGCCGCTTCTTCAGAAGAACCGCCGGCCACTTGCTGCACGAGCAGGCCGCCTGAGCGCGGCAGGCCGAGCGCTTCGGCCAGATCGCCCGCTACATACTCGGTCCGGACGCCGACCTTCGGCCGTTCCGTAACACGACCCGCTTTATAGTCGGCCAGCAGAACCTTGGCGCGGTTGATGGGAAGCGCAAAACCGATGCCGATGTTCGTCTGTCCAAGAATCGCGGTGTTGATGCCGATTACGGCGCCGCTCGAATCGAGCAAAGGCCCGCCGCTGTTGCCGCCGTTAATCGCCGCGTCCGTCTGGATCATGCCTTCGAGCCGCCGATCGTCCTCGGCGTCGATGACGCGCCCGATCGAACTGACCACGCCTACCGTGAGCGTGCCTTCGAGCCCAAACGGATCGCCGATGGCCAGAACCTTCTGCCCTACTTGCAAACGATCGGAATCGCCGAGCTTCAAAACCTGGACTTTCTGTTTGGGCTCGATTTTGATGAGCGCCAGATCGTCGGAGCGATCGGTATCGAGCGCGCGGCCGAAATATTGCGTTTGATCGGCAAGCGTCACCTGAATCCGGCTGCTTCCGGAGACCACGTGATAATTCGTGAGAATGAGGCCGTCCGGATTGATCAGGAAGCCGGAGCCCAAGCTGCGGGACGCGACGGGTTGATAGAAAAAATCGCGGCGGACAGTGGTGCTGGTGATGTAAACGGTAGCCAACCGCGCGGCCTTGTAGATATCGATATTGTTTTGCTCGTCGGGGGAAAGCCCGGCTCCGTGAACCGGAGTCGCCTCAGACCAGTGCGCTTCCGAGCGCAACAGAGGGGCGGCCAGTTTGCGGATTTGCCAATTGGCGCGCGAGGTGAGCAGGACAAAGCCTACGGCAATCACAAACGCCCACACGAAGATGCGCAGCCTCATACGCGCCGCCTCATATGCGCCGCTCCGGGGCCAATTTTTGGAGATCCTGAAACACCGCTTCCACACGCCGGAGGGTCGCCTCTTTCGGCCCGTCCGTATCGATGACGTAGTCGGCAAAGCGCTTCTTTTCTTCCAAAGGCATCTGTTTTTCGAGCCGGGCGATCACTTGTTCGCGGGTCAGACCGTCGCGCTTCATGCCGCGCGCGATCTGCGTTTCGACAGAGCACGAGGTCAACAGCAACTTGTCGAAAAACGTGTGACGCCGGGCTTCTACCAGGATAGCGGCTTCGATCACGGCAATACCTTGCGGGTCGCGGGCTGCAAAATCGGCCAGCATTTTCTCTTCGAGCGCAAAGACCGCCGGATGGACAAGAGCCGTCAGCTTTTCGAGCAACTCCGGCGAGCCAAAAACGATAGACGCGAGTTTTTTCCGATCGATAGTGTCATCGGGACTCAATATTTCACGTCCGAAGATCGCAATGGCGGGTTGGTAGGCGGCTCCGTCCGGCGAGAGCGCCGCGTGGCCTAGTTTATCGGCATAGATCAGATGACAGCCGAGCCGTTCGAGCTCCGCGGCAACCAGAGATTTCCCGGTCGCATAACCGCCCGTGAGACCGACCTTCAACATCCAAGACGTGTTTCGGCGATTTGCACCGTATTCGCCATCAGCATGGCGATGGTGAGCGGCCCGACTCCTCCCGGCACAGGCGTATAAGCGGACGATAACTCTTGCATGGCGCGCGGCTCGACGTCGCCCACCAAAACGGAGCCGTTCTTATCGAATGCAGCAAGGCGCACGGGATCGTGCGCGAACAGCGATTGAACGGCGCTTCGATCGGAGATGCGGTTCATCCCTACATCCACCACGACCGCGCCGGGTTTAATGTGGCTAGCGGTAATGGCAGCCGGTCTGCCCATGGCGGCGATGAGTATATCGGCGCGGCGGCACTCCCCGGCGAGATCGGAAGTTTTGGAATGGCAGATGGTAACGGTGGCGTTCTCATGCAGCAGCAGGAGCGCCATCGGCTTGCCCACGATGTTGCTGCGCCCGACGACCACGGCATGCCGGCCGGCGATCGGAATTTGGTAGCGCTTCAACAGCTCGAGAATGCCGGCAGGCGTGCAGGCGCGCGGAGCCGGCTCATTGAGTACTAAATACCCAAGACTGATGACGCCGAACCCGTCTACGTCGCGCATTGGATCGATGACATACATGGTTACGGCGCTTGCATCGATCTGCGGCGGTAGCGGCATCTGGATCAAAATTCCGTCCACCGATCGATCCGCTGTAAGGGGCTTAAGGCTTTCGATCAATTCATCCGTCGAGATGTTTCCCGGCGGCCTGATTTCGATGCTCCGGATACCGAGATCACGGCACGCTTTGATCTTGTTGCGAACATAGATTTCCGATGCAGGATTGTCTCCTACCCGCACGACCGCCAGCGCGGGCGGACGGCTGCGCGCAGCGAGCGCGGCGATGCGGGGCCGCAGCTCTTCCTGAATTTCCCGGCTGATTCGCTTGCCGTCGAGGACTGTGCCGCCCATGCACCCGTGAGGATAACAAAGGCGGCGCGTAGGACCTCAGCGATAATAAGAGTGCGTAGAAGGTTTCTTAGCGAACATTCCAGGTGTTGGCCGGCCAGGCGTTGACCCGGTGCGCACCGGCCTGCCGAAAACAGGACCACCTAGACCGATTCGGGTTATTCCCGCAAGTCAAATTTGATTGTTAGAGTAGACACTGATATAGACAAATGCCCGCCGCTGGGCGGCGGGGAACTTTATGCGTAAGCCTGTAGCCGCAATAAGAAGCCCGCTATCGCCGGAGATGGTGGCCGGCCCAATGGCCTCGATAGAAAGCCTGCACGAGCGCGTAGCGGAACTGGAACGTACGGCCAGCGAACTGGAAAACCGGGTGCTGGCGTATGAAGAAGTGTTTTTCGGAAACCCCGTGCCGGCGCTGGTGTATGCCGCCGATTCGCTCGCCATTCTCGAAGCGAACAACAGCGCCTTGACGTTGTACGGCTACGAACAGGAGCAAATTCGTTCGTTAAATCTGCTCGATTTGTTTGCCAACGATCAGAAAGGCGCCGAGTTGGAGGCCGAACTGCGAAAGCCTTCGAACACGATCGGGCCGGTGGTGCATCGCGGAGCGGCTGACCGCGAGCTGATTGTCAGCATGGTGTTCTGCACGTTTCAGATGCACGGCGGTGACGCACGCATGCTGATGATTCAGGACGAGACCGCGCGGCACATCGCCGAAGAGGCGTCGCGCAAAAGCGAAGAGCGCTACCGCGAGCTTTTCGAGAACGCCAATGACGTGATCTTTCTCCACGACTTAAAAGGCAAGATTTTGGCGGTGAACCGCGCCGCCGAATCTATGACCGGCTATTCGCGGGCGGAGGTGCTGGGCAAGAGTTTCGATGAGCTAGTGGCTCCGGAAGCGCGCCACTTGGTGCAGGACAGTATTCGAGCGCAGCTTGGCGGCAGCACGGCGCAGCATTTTGAGCTGCCTGTGCTTTCCAAGCTCGGCACGCGCCGCTACCTGGAAGTCAGCACTCGTATCATTTATCGCCGTGGCCATGCGGTGGCGGTGCAAGGCATCGGGCGCGACATCACCGAGCGCAAACAAGCCGAGCAGCGGCTGCTCGAATCGGCCAATGAGCTACAGGTCAAAAATGAGGAATTAAGTAAAGCGCTGCGGCTGGCGCGCGAAGCAACCCAGCTTAAGGAACAATTCCTGGCGAACACTTCGCACGAGCTGCGAACTCCCATGAACGGAATCATGGGGATGATCAACCTGCTCAAGAGCACCGAGCTGATTTCCGACCAGCGCGAATACGTGGATGCGGTGAGCCAATGCGCT
>JAICIH010000179.1 GCA_025924475.1 Bryobacteraceae bacterium | reverse complement strand
TCGCCTTCGCGAAAAATGGCGATTTCCTGATCTCTAACTTCGGCACCGATTGCCTCGAAGTCATGTCTCGCGATGGCGATTCAAGAGTCCTGGCCGACACTGTTGACGGCAAGCCTGTCGGCAAAGTCAATTTCGTTCTGCGCGATTCCAAAGACCGGATCTGGATTACGATCTCCACGCGGGTCAAGAACTGGATGCACGCCTTGCGAACGGACCTGGCGGATGGCTATATCGCTCGTTACGAGAACGGCGAGTTTCGTATCGTCGCCGAAGGATTTCACTTCACAAACGAAATCCGGTTTGACGCCAAAGAAGAATTTCTCTATGTAGTCGAAACGACGGGCGGCTGCATTAGCCGGCTTCGCGTAGATGAAAAGGGCCAGTTCGGCAAGCGCGAAATTTTCGGCCCCGCCAATCTCGGCAAAGGCGCGTGGCCCGACGGTATCGCGTTTGACTGCTACGGGAATTTGTGGGGCACGTTGGTTTATTCGGATAAGCTCTTCGTGCTGACTCCGCAAGGCGATTTGCGTATCCTGCTCGATGAAGGCGATCCACAAAAGGTGGATGCGCTCGAGCAAGCAATCCGGCGGAATCAGGTCACCGAGGACGTTCTATTTGCTACCGGCTGCGGCATCGCTCCCTGGATGGCCAGTGTCACCTTCGGCGGCAAGGATCTGCAAACCGCCTACATCGGTTCTCTCAAAGGTAAGCGAATACCTTACTTCCGGGCGCCGGTCCCCGGATTGCCCATGGTGCATTGGCCGGCGAGCTGATCGTATACCGACTCGCGAATCGCTTCAAGGGATGTATAGCGCGGCTGGTATCTGATTAGCCGCTGCGCCTTTTGAATGCTGCAATTGGAAGAATGCGCGATGTGTCCCCAGGTGATCTGCGCGTCTTTCTCAGAGACCGTTTCCTTCCATTGCTCCCACGGCAGAAACTTTAATCGCGCCTCGTGTCCAAACCAACGGGCTACCGCGCGGGCGTAGCCGCATAGCGTGAGCGCCGCGGGAGAGACCACGTGAAAGGATTCGCCTACGGCGCTCGACCAATGGGCCAGGCTCGCCACGAACGCTTGCGCTACATCGTCGGCGTGTACATGATGCAGACACTCTCTTCCTAAATTCGGCAGCATAACTTCTTCGCCGCGCGCTAAATCCGAAAAGACCGTTGGATTGAAATTGCCAACGGGATTGATAGGCGTCCAGCCCACGCCTACCAGGTGGCCAGGGTGCAGTATGGTGGCAGGAAATCGATTGCGGCGGGCTTCCTGCAAGAGATACGCCTCGATCGCCGCCTTGCGGCATCCGTATTCTTCCAGTGGCTCACGCGGCTGCTCTTCCTTAGCAGGCGTTTCTATCGCCAGCCCATGCACCCAGATGGTTCCGCAATGCAGGAAATGGCTGATCCGCCCGCGGAGGGCTTCGACCAGCAACTGGGCGCTCTCGAGCAGATAACAGGTCAGATCGATAACGACGTCGGGCTCGAGCTGCGCGATCTTTTCACCGAATGTCCCTGACTTCTCTTCTGCCGCACGATCGAGAGCCACTTGCTGTACTTCGCGCCAGGCGGGATGCGGCCGGTAGGGTTGCCGCTGTGAGCGGCTCACATTGACCACGGACAGCCCGGCTTCCACCAGGCGCGGTGTCAGATAGCTTCCGATATGCCCGGTACCGCCGAGGATAGCCGCACGCATTACTCGTCAGCCACTTGATTGGTAAGAATGGCGCCGATTTGTGCCGCTACTTTTGAAACCTGCTCGCCGCAGACGCGATAGCGTTCGGCTGGAAAGCGCGTTAACGGAGCCGAGATCCCGATAGCGCCGATAATCTGGCCGTCCTCGGCGCGAATGGGCGCGGCCACGCAGCGGACGCCTTCCATAAATTCTTCGTCGTCGGTCGCGTAGCCCCGCGCCCTGGTCTCGGCGCAAATCTTTCCCAATTGCTTAATGGAAGCCACGGTGCGCTTCGTATGGGGCGGCAGCGGCTCATTACCGAATACGCCTTCCAGATCCGCGTTCCCGAAATCCGCCAGCAGCGCCTTTCCGTGCGCCGTGCAATGGAGCGGAGTCAACTCGCCAATCCTGCCCGAAACGGAGATCACCTGGTTACCAGCGGCCGAATCGATGAACAGCGCGTGCTTGCCTTCGCGCACTGCAAGCTGCGCCGTCTCATTTGTCTCGCTCGCAAGGAGCTTCAGTTCCTCATGCGAGACCTTGATCAACATGTTTCCCCAATCGTACTGGTGGGCAAGGCGCCATAGGGAAGGGCCCAGGATATAGTCCTTGCGGCCGGCCGGATAAGCCAGAAATCCTCGCCTCTTCAGAGTGCCGGCAAGCCGGAACACGCTACTGCGGTCGATTTCCATGAGCTCGGTCAATTCACTCAAGGAAACCGGGTTGCTGGATTTGGCGACCGCCTCCAATATGGTCAATCCTCGGTCAAGACTTTGAATCGATGGCGTTTGCTGTTTTGGCGAACTGCCGTTCGTTTTGCGGTCCATGTTCAATTTTTAGGAGTAGAGTACCCATACGCATTATGACTCTGGCGGTCTTGCTGACCGCGATTCGCGAGCGAAGTAGTAATGAACCGCCGGCGTGACCAGCAGTGAGAGCACCATGGAGGCAAGAATGCCGCCAATCACCGCAATCGCCAGCGGCTGGAGCATTTGCGAACCTGCGCCAAGGCCGAGCGAAAGCGGAATCATGCCGCACATCGTTGCCAGCGCGGTCATCATGATGGGACGCAGCCGCCGTTCGCCGGCGCGGATCATGGCGTCTCTAGGACTCGCCCCTTCGCGGCGAAATTTCGCATCCGCATCGAGCAGCAGGATTCCGTTTTTGGCGACGATGCCAATCACCATGATCAGGCCCATGAATGAGGCGATATTGAAGGTCGTTCCAGTCACAAACAGCGCGAAGAAGACTCCGGAAGTCGACAGCAGCGCCGACGACAGGATCGCGACCGGGGCGGCGAATCCACCGAACTCGATGAGCAGCACTGTAAATACCAGCACGACTGCAGCTACAAGAACGAACAGCAGATCGCGAAAAGACTCCTGCTGCTGCTGATACAAACCGCCATATTGCACGCGAATGGAAGATGGTAAATGCAGGCTAGCTACTTTCTTCTGAACGAGGCCGACTCCTGTGCCAAGGCTCAAGCCTTCCAGCCGGCCGGTTACCGCCAGCATGCGCTGCAGGTTTTCGCGGCGGGATTCCAGTTGGCCAGGGTCGTTTTCGATTTCGGCCAAACTGCCGAGCGTACCGACCTTTCCGCTGGAACTGACGAGCACCGTGTTGCGAATGGCGTCAATCGAGCTTCGGTTCTCCGGTGGAAAAGTGACCCGCAGCGTGTAGGGCCGGTTTTGGATGATCACGGGAACGGTGGCTGGCTCTCCCTGAAAAATCGCGCTGGCGGCAAGCTCGAGCTCCTGAGGAGTGAAGCCGGCGCGTGCGGCAACAGTTTGATCCACGCGGAACGTGATTGCGGGACCGCTGATTGTATCCTCAATACCGTTCTTTACGTCTGTCACGCCGTGAATCGTTTTTATGGCATCGCCGACTTTGGCCGCCCAGATTTTCAGCAGATCGATGTTCTCGGAAAACAATTTGATTTCGATTGGATTGGGCGAACTGGTGAGATCGCCGATCATGTCTTCGAGAAGCTGGAAGAAATCCGTATCGAGCTGCGGAAACTGTTTATTGACCTTCTTTCGAGCCTCGGAGATCACTTCCTCCACCCCGCGGCTCCGGTCTCGTTTGAGGATCACCGAAATGTCGCCGGTATTGGCTTCGGTAACCGCCGCCAGGCCGAGTTGTAAACCGGTCCGCCGCGACGTGCTCTGCACTTCGGGGATCGAGTGCAGGATCTTTTCCACCCCCGTCAGGACTCGGTTGGTATCCGCCAGCGAGGCGCCGGCAGGCATCAGATAATCGAACACGAAGCCGCCTTCATCCATGGCCGGAAGCAAATCGGAACCAAGGACGCGATAGCAGGCGAACGATGCGCCGATCAGCAGGACGCAAACCACGGCGAACACGATAGGGCGAGCCAACACACCCGTGAGAGCGCGCTCATAAACTCGGGTGAGGCGCCCCCCCGCGGGAGCTTCGGCAGATTTTCCGCGTGACCGTAGCAGCAAATGACTCAACGCCGGTGTCCAGGTAAGCGCGAGCACCAGCGATGTGGCAAGCGCCACGCTTACGGTAATCGCCAGCGCTCGAAAGAAAGTTCCGGTCACTCCGGTGATGCTCACCAAAGGCAGAAAGACAACGATAGGCGTGACGGTCGAGCCGACCAGCGGCCCGCGAATTTCCCGGATAGCGCTGCGGATCGCTTCGGCGCGGGTTTGGCCGGCATCGCGATGGAGAACGATATTTTCCACTACTACGATTGCGTCATCGATCACCAGACCCACGGCCGCGGCCAATCCGCCAAGCGTCATCAGATTGAAACTCTGCCCGATGGCGCTGAGCACGATGAACGTTATGGCAATCGTGACCGGAATCACCAACCCGGCGACGACGGATGTTCCCCAATCGCGAAGGAAGAAAAACAATATAAGAGCCGCGAGAACAATTCCGATCACGATGGCATCCCGCACGCTCTTAATCGAGTCTCTGACCAGTAGGGATTGGTCGTAGAACGGCTGAATGGAAACGCCCTGCGGCAGCGTCCGCTGGAGCTCCGCGATTCGCTTGTGAACTTCGTCGGCGACGGAAACCGTGTTGCTATCAGGCTGCCGGTAAATGTTCAGCAGCACGGCCGGTTTACCATTCGCCCTGACGACGGTATAGACAGGTTTTACCGAAGGGGTGACCGAAGCAATATCGCGGATCCGGATGGGCGACCCGGACGGCGTCGTTTTTACAACGATTCCGCCCATTTCTTCGGGATTATGTACTTGCCCGCTCACTAGGCCAAGAACCAGTTGATGGTTGTGTTGAAAGAGGCCAGGCGAATCGATCAAGTTGCTTTTGGCGATCGCGTCCAAAATGTTCGGCACGGTAATTTGCGATTGCACGAGCTTTCCAGGATCAGGCTGGATCTGAAATTCCGGTTCCTGTCCGCCCTGCACCACGACGGTGGAAACACCCGGCAAACGATTGACCTGCGGCTTGACTGTATAGGTTGCGAGCTGCCATAGCGTGGTCTGCGGAATCGTGTCCGAGGTCATGCTATAGCCGATGATCGGGAACGCCGCGAATGTCAACCGGTTGGTGGTCCAGGTCGCCGTCGCGGGCAGGGTCGTCTGTATACGAGAAATGGCAGCATTGACATATTGCAGCGTCTGAAACATGTCAACTTTCCAGTTGAAGAAAAGATCGACTTCCGCGGAACCACGGCTGGTTATCGAAAGGACGCGATCCAAACCAGGAACCGAATTCACTACCTGTTCAATCGGACGGGTGATGGTGACCTGCATTTGATCGATCGGCATCACGCCGTTGTCGACGCCCACCACAATCCGAGGGAAATTCGTGGCAGGAAACACGGCGACAGGGATGCTAAACGCTAGGTACAGTCCAAACGCCACCAACGCAACGGTGATAAAGAGAATGGATTTTAAAAAGCGGGCTGTCCAGTGGCCGCTTTGCTCTGGCGCCGGAATCACTTCTCGTCCTTCTCGCCCTGCCCGACCTGGATCTTCGCTTTGTCGTCGAGGCCCAAGCCGCCCTGGATGATGACACGGTCTCCGGCGTTGATGCCACTAAGAATCTGCACGTCATCGCCGGAGCGAATGCCGGCCTTCACGGCATGTTCGTGGGCCAGATTATCGTCGCCTGCCACCATCACCTTTTCGCCGCCCTCATCGGATGGGAGAAGAGCGCTGGCAGGGATTACTAGCGCATTGGGGATTTCCTCGGCTTCAATCGCGATCCGCACCGACGATCCGAGCTTCAATCGCTCGCCAGTATTTTGCGCTTCCACCCAAATCTGCACAGTCGTAGTGTTGGGGTCGACGGCTGGACTAACGACCATGACCTTACCTGGCAGTTCCACAGTGCCGCTCGATATCGTTGCCGGTCTTCCGAGGCGGACAACAGCCGCCTGCGTGACGGGTATGCTGGCGCGCGCCACAACGCGCGACAAATCGACGATAGACACGATTGCCGAGCCGCTGCTCGCCATCTCGCCGATATTCAACGGCCGGTCGGAAACCACTCCTGTAAGCGGGCTGCGCACTTCGGCGTACGCCAACTGCGCCGCCGCGCTTTCGTAATGAGCTTTGGCCGCCGCGGCCTGCGCCTGGGCCGCTTTCAACTGCTCGACTCGGCCGATCTTCTCGAGCGATGCAAGATGCTGCCGCGCAGTCTCAAACTGGCTGCGCGCCTGCACCAGCGTGACATTCGCGTCGTCCACCAACTTCCGGGCCAGCGCGCCTTGCGCAAACAGCGCCTGCCGATTATCGTAAGCTCGCTGCGCCGCCTCCATGGCCTGGCGCGCTGAAGCAACGTCGGTCTTGGCTCTGGTCAAATCGTCGGGCATCACGGCCGCCGTGGTGTTTTGATAAGAAGCTTCCGCCTGCTCATAGAGTTCCTTGCTTTCCTGAGCAGCGGCCGCGAGATCTTTGTTTTCAAGAATCGCTACAAGTTGACCTTCGCGCACATGGTCGCCGCGCTGCACCAGAAAGCGCGCAATCGGCGCGCTGATTTTCGGCACCACGTTGGCCTGATGGAGAGGGTAGAGAACGGCTTCCGCCGAAACAACAGCCCGAATGGGCGCCCTTTTTGCGGCAGCTACTTCCACCGGCGCGGCTGCCGCGCTCTCTTCGTCTTCCTTCGACTTCGTGCAGCCCAAAAGGAGCGCCAGCATGGCGAGGACGAATACTATCGGCTTCACTAGAAGACTCCCATCAGACTCTCGACAGCGGCACGCGCCACGCGATAGCGCAGCAAGCCCTCATCGTAGGCGGTTCTCGACAAGTTCGCGGTGCTTTGTGCATCTACCACTTCCAACGCAGTGGCTTCGCCGGCCTGATAGCGTAACAACGTAAGCCGCAAACTTTCCGCGGACAGATCGGAAGACGACCGCAGGGATTCTACCTGGGCAAAAGCCGCTTGCGCCTCCTGGTATGACGAGGAGATATCGGCTTCGAGCTGTCGTTGCGCAACGCTTAAATCCAGCTCGGCCTGACGCCTCCTATACGAGGCTTGTTTTACCTTGCTATGTGTCGCACCCCAGTTCCACAACGGAATATTTAAGGTCGCCTGCGCGGAGTAGCCCAAATTCTGGCGAAAAGGGACCAGGAAATCCGGCTGCGTGCCGCGGCCGCTTTCGGGGGTTGGATAGTTTGTCTGAGCGGCGAACTGATTGGCATTGATGCCGTAGAAGACATCGAGCCCGAGAGACGGTAGATAGCCATAGCGGGCGACACTCACGCCCAAGCGCGCCTGTGTGACGCTTGCCTGGGCCGTGCGTAATTCCGGACTGTAAATACGGGCTTGAGCAGCCGTCTCCGGCAACGGCGGCAGCAGCTTCAATTGACCGAGGTCGTCGACGATGTCGTAATCGGCGCGCAGCGCGGGAAACATCAGAACCGCCAGCGCAATCTTGGCTTTCTGGACGGCGAGCTGCCCGTCCTGAACATCGCGCTCGCGTTGCCGCACCTGCAGTTGCGCCTTAATCACATCCGCATGAGCCGCCTCACCGCCTTGTTCCTGCTTGCTCGTAATATCGAGGAATTGCCGCGCTTCCCCAAGGCTCCGCTGCGCGTTCGCGACCCTGCGCTGCGCAGCGGCAATGGCGTAATAGTCCTGCACCACCGTGAGTTTCAGGCCGCGCGCGGCCACATCGACTCTGGCGCGGGCCACCGCTTCGGCGGCAGCCGCCAGCCGGACTTCGCCGCGGCGAGCGAACGCCAGCAGCTCTTCATGCGCCTGTAACTGCTCGTTATAGACGTGTACGCCATCGTTCGACACAAACACTCCCGAGGAGGTCCCGTTACCCTGCGTGTAGATGAATTGATTGAAGCCGTTGACGGAGGGCAGAGTGGCCGCCTTCGCCTGCTTGCGATCTTCATGCGCCAGCGAGGCCGCAATATCCGCAGTTTGTATCTGCGCTCCGTATTTTTCGGCGCGTGCCAGCGCATCCGCCAGATCGATGGTCAGGTTCTGAGCCGCCAAGTGGAAGCTTGCAGCCGCCGTCAGTGCCACGAATGCTCGAGTAAACCAACGCAATACTGATTCATTGAAACAGCAAAAACTGAAAAAATGGTGAAAGATCTTGGGATCATGGAAAGCCCCCTTTTCAGGGATTTTTCAGGCGCCGCATCTAGGATGGGGCTTGTGAAAAAATTGGGGACAGACAACCGCGCCTGATTGCCCGCTCCCTATGGTCGCGGCTCTGTTGGCTTAGGTAAAATGCAAATTCTTGCAGTCGAGGACGAGGCCGCCATGGCGGACTTGCTGCGCTCGGCGCTTTCTGATGAAGGTCACCTGGTTACTGTCGCGACCAACGGGCAGCAGGCTCTTGCGCTGGCGCGAACCGGCCGCTTTGATTTGCTGGTGCTCGACCTTATGCTGCCGGGCATCGACGGATTTGAAGTTGCGCGGCAACTGCGCCGAGGCCACATCCAAACACCCATACTGGTGCTGACCGCGCGGGACCGCTCTCAAGACATCGTGGCGGCGCTCGACGCCGGCGCCGATGACTACCTCACCAAGCCGTTCTCGCTCGACGTCTTTCTGGCGCGCGTGCGAGCGGTAAGCCGGCGCGGCGAAATTCCTCAAGCGGTTTGCCTCGAGACTGCCGGCTTAAGCCTGAATACCGCCACGCGGGCAGTGACACGCAGCGGCCGCCCGATTCTTCTTACGCCGCGCGAGTATAGCCTGCTCGAGCTGCTGATGCGGCATAAAGGACGCGTGTTGTCGCGCTCGGTGATTGTCGAATCGATCTGGGGCTTTGATACGGAAATCGAGGAGAATACGCTCGACGCATTCATTCGCCTGCTGCGCAACAAAATCGAAGTCGCCGGCTCGCCCCGGCTCATTCGCACGGTCCGTGGGATTGGCTATTCTCTGGCGGAGCCCGAGCCGTGAAGACCGGATCGATCGGCGCGCAGCTCACCCTCTGGTACACCGCCGTGTTGTGCCTAGGACTCATCCTGTTTAGCTGCTCGATCTGGCTGGCGCTGCGTCACTTTCTGCACGCCGATCTCGAATCTGCGCTCGTCGATCAGGCACGCGGCTTGAATAAATATCTTCAGATCGAAGATCCTGATGCCGACGCCAGTCTGCCGGTGGAAATTGACGAATATTCGCAATCCATGCCGCAGGATCATCTCCTCCTCGTGCTGGACGCCAAGGGACAGCCCATTTATGCCGCTCCCACCGGATTGACGCTGCAGCCGGGAGGCGCCGGTAAGCCCTATAAGCTCCGCTGGAAGGACCATACTTACCTGGCGGTCGTGCAAACCGTCCTCCTAAAAGAAGGCAGAGTACTCACGTTCCTCGCGCTTTCGTCGGAGCCGGTGGATCGAGCGGTCTACCTGCTTGGGCTGCTGTTGATAGCGGGCATCCCGTTGTTCGCGGTGTGCGGCGCAGCAGGCGGATTTTGGTTGAGCCGCCGAGCACTGCGACCGGTGGATGCCATTACCGAGCGTGCGCGCACCATCGGCCTCAATAATCTCTCCGAGCGCCTCCCAGTTCCGAACACTAATGACGAACTGCAGCGGCTGACGGAAACCTGGAACGCTATGCTCGCCAGGCTGGAATCGGCCATTTCGAAAATTTCGCAATTCACGGCCGACGCTTCTCACGAATTAAGAACGCCGGTGGCGATTGTCCGCCTGGCGGCGGAGAACGCCCTTCGCAAAACCCGCCCGGAGGCCGAATATCGCGCGGCACTCGAAAGGATTCAGAAGGAATCAGAAAACATGACGCACCTGATCGAGGACTTGCTGTTTCTGGCACGCGCCGATTTCGACCATAGCACGGGGGAAACCGGCACGGTAGAACTGGAGGGCTTGATCGAAGATGTATGCCTTGATTTGAACCCGCTGGCGGAGGTGAAGAGCATAACTCTCCGGCGGAAAACGCCCGGTCAACACGTCGAAGTCGCCGGAAGCCTTTCCGCGCTGCGCAGAATGCTGGTGATTCTGCTCGATAATGCCATCAAGTACACACCCGAAGGAGGCATGGTTTCTATCTTGCTGGAGCCGCACTCCGAACACGCCACCATCATCGTCGAAGATACAGGTATCGGTATTCCGGAAGAAGCCAGGGGCCAAGTATTCCAGAGGTTTTTTCGCATCGATCCATCGAGAAGCAAAGAATCCGGTGGACATGGCTTGGGGCTGGCGATTGCCCAGACAATCGTTGCCCAGCACGGCGCGGCCATCGAATTGCGTCCTGCTTCGCACGGCGGCTCGATTTTCGCTGTATCCCTCCCTTTACGTGCGTCCGCTTGAATGCCCCTCCCTCACGGTCGGGGTTCTTTTGCTCGTCGAACAGAGAACCGCGCGTACGTGAACGCTAAGATGATCCTTTATGGACGCGCAAAAGAAGGCGGAAAGCCTTGGAATCAAATTTGAAAAGATCGCTCCCGGTTATCTGAATCTCTGCGTTCGCTCGGGATCGCAGTTGCTCACATCCGGCCATGTAAGCGGCTTGAAAGGTAAACTGGGCCGCGAGCTAACAACCGAGCAGGGCCGGAGCGCCGCGCGCGAATGCGCCATCAAAGTTCTGCAATCTGTCTGGAACGAGCACGGCACGCTGAAAGGGCTGCGCGTGATCAAAGTTCTTGGCTGCGTCAACTCCACGCCGGATTTCGAAGAGCAGCATCTGGTAATTAATGGCGCGTCGGATCTGTTTCACGAAGTATTCGGCAAACAGACGGACGGCTATCACGCCCGCAGCGCGCTTGGATTCGCTTCATTGCCCACTGGTGCGGCTGTAGAAGTGGAAGCCATTTTCGAGGTTGCCGGGGCTTGATTGCCGCGCAGGAAATCCTCGATATCCCCCATTTTCTCGTCCAATAAATTCAGTTTGCGCGCCAGCCCCTGAATCTCCGATTCCGCGCGGCGGTTGACGTCATAATCCAGCTCACCGCGCAACCGGTCCTTCGTATCCTGCCGGTTTTGGCTCATCATGATTACCGGCGCCTGAATAGCGGCGAGCATCGACAGGAACAAATTCAGCAGAATAAACGGATACGGATCCCACGCCTTTCGATCCAATACGATATTGGCCGCGCTGTAGACGACAAGCACCAGCAGGAACGTGATAATGAACGCCCACGAGCCGCCGAAACGCGCCACCGAGTCGGCGACGCGCTCACCAAGCGTGGCTTCTTTTTCGATCACGTCATTCGGATTGCGCATAGATCGCAGCCGCACTAACTGCTGCGCTCCATGGAATTGGCGGCCGAGCACGGCCAACATGTCCATCCCGGCATGCGGCTTGCGCTCCAGGAGCACCGCAATATCGTGACGGTCCATTTCGATGCACACCGTCGGTTCGAGAGCGGTGGCATTGGTCTGGTGTGGCGTTTGATCCAGCATGGAAGCAAAGCCGAAGAACTCGCCGGTTGACGGCTCGTCTACGATGACTTCCTGATGGTCTTCGTCCACGGTGGTCACCCGTACCTGCCCGGAGACCAGGATATAGGCACGCCCACTCTGGTCACCCATTTTGTAAATACGCTGCCTGACTGCGAAATTTCGAATTTCAACCTGGCCCGCCAAAACGGCCGCTTCTTCGTCGTCAAGCAAAGCGAACAACGGAACGTTGCGTAGAATCTGCGGATCGCACGGCATGTGTCACCTCCCTGATGCCCATAGGATTCCATAAGAGGCGTGGGGAGCACAACGTTTGGGGCCGCTTACTTACGTGCGCGGTTCTTTGTTTTATACGAGATGCGGCATTTTTACGAAACGAAATCCTCCAGAGGGGGGAGGCCGGGGAGCGCGTGCGGCGTGCCGAGCTTTTGTTCTTCGGTGGCGGTGGCGATCCAGGCGGCGACGGGGCCGGTTTGCTCGATGGTGTGGCCTTTT
>JAICIH010000178.1 GCA_025924475.1 Bryobacteraceae bacterium | reverse complement strand
GAGCCGTCCCATATTCCAATCGATATTCGAGACCATGCCGTAGTAGCGTGCGACATCTTCGGGGAGCTGCGGATAGAGATCAGCGTATTTCTTTTCGACGAGCAGCGGAATGTGGGCCGCATTCAACGGCAGGTAACAGAAGAACGGCTGGGCCGCTTTTTGTTTCGCTCGCATCCATTGCATCGCCTGGTCGAAAAATACGTCGGTACAGTAGCCGTGATATCGCTTGAGTTCGCCCTTGTGCCGGTACGCGTCGTTGAAGTAGTCATTGTTCCAGGCATCCGGAACCGAGCCGATGTGGGAGGAGGGGAACCAGACCGCTTCTTCGAATCCACGATCTTCGGGGCGGTAGTGATAGTTGTCCCCGAGATGCCATTTGCCAAACATCGCCGTGCGATAGCCGCTTCGCGCAAACGCTTCGGCGAGGGTCGGAAGATCGCGGCGCAGAAGCGTCCGCCCGCTGCTGACGTTGGCAGCCTGGGTCCACAGCGCATCTCGTCCTGTGATCAGTTGCGCGCGCGACGGCGTACACATCGGTGAGGAATGAAAGTCGGTCAGGCGGACCGCTTCACTACGGAAGCGATCGAGTTCGGGCGTATGAATTTCCGCGTTGCCGTGGCTGGAAAAATCGCCGTAGCCCTGATCGTCCGAAAGCACAATGAGGACGTTGGGGTGGCCGGTTGAAGATCGATGTTCCTGGGCGCCGGCGGCGGAAGCGAGCGCGCCGAAAGTCGTAGCGAGGAAGTGGCGGCGGCTCGCAAGCGGCCCGCACGTGAATCGATTCATCCGGAAGGCAGAGTATCATCCCGAAACGAGCATTGTCAACGCACTTGGTGTAGGATGTTGCACAAATGTACTAGGCCGCCGCTGTTACAAAACCCTTTACACGATCAGGCCGAACATGTTATGAATCGATTCACCGGGTATTTTCCTCGCTTTGTCGAGCCAACCCCGGCAAGGAGACCTGCCGTGTTTGCACGTATTTACTCTGTAGTTTTTGCGATCTCGCTCGCTCTGTTTCTCGAAGCGCCCCTGTCGGCGCAGCTTGGCCGCGCCACGCTGAGCGGCTTTGTGTCCGATCCATCCGGCGCGCCGGTTGCCAACGCGAAGGTGCGCGTGACGGATGTGGCCCGGAGTGAGGTTGGCCAACGCACCACGAACGACGCCGGCCGTTTCGTCGTCAACAATCTCGTTCCGGGAACTTACAAAGTCGATGTGGAGGCGCCCGGCTTTTCGAGCAAAAGTCTCACGAACATTACGTTGTCGGTCGATCAGCAACTCGATCTCGAGATACCGCTTACTCTGGGAACCACCCAGCAGACGCTCGAGGTAAGCGCCGCGGCGGCTCCGCTCGATACGGAAAACGCCACGATTTCACAAGTCGTGGACCACAGCCAGATCGCAAACCTTCCACTCAATGGCCGCCAAAGCCTTGGGCTGATCACGCTGGTGCCGAACGTGCGCCCCGGTCCTACCTTCGATCCCACGAATTTCGATGGTGCGGGAACTTTCTCCATCAACGGCGGCAGAAATAATTCCAACGAATTGCTGCTCGATGGTTCTCCTTCTACTGCCGCCGGAAGCGGCCCTGGAAGCGCGCAAACCGCTGCTTACAAATTGGGTCTGGACGCTGTTCAGGAGTTTCGCGTTCTGACCAACACGCTGCCTCCCGAGTACGGAAATACGGGCGGCGGCGCCGTATCGGTAATCTCCAAATCGGGAACGAATTCCTTCCACGGCAGCGCTTTCGATTACTTGCGCAACAGCGCGCTCGATGCGAACGGATTTTTCAGCAATCGCTCCGGTATTCCGCTCGCCAGTTTCAAGCGCAATCAGTTTGGCGGCTCTTTCGGCGGCCCTGTAATTCTTCCGAAGCTCTACAACGGACGCAACAAGACCTTTTTCTTTGTTGACTATGAAGGATTACGCAGCGGGACGGGCGCGAACCTGGTTCGTACGGTGCCGACCGCGGCCTACCGGGAAGGCGATTTTTCGACCGCGGTCGACTCAGCGGGTAGGCGCGTGACAATCTACGATCCGCAAAGCACGGTCCAGCTTGCCAACGGTAAATATTCGCGAACGCCATTTCTGGGGAACCGCATACCGGCGTCGCGCTTCGACCTTGTCTCGCGAAATCTCCTGCAATACTGGCCGGAGCCGAACCAGCCTGGAGTTTCGAACAATTTTGTGGTCGGCACCACTTCTATCTACAACTCGAATCAGGCAGATTATCGGCTCGACCATCGCATCAATGAGCGGCACTCCTTTTACGCGCGGTATTCGCACAATTTCAACATCAGCCAGCCGGCGCTGGCGTTCGGATTTTCCGATCCTGCATTCACCCGCCATTGGCCCACACGGCAGGCGGTAGGCGACTACACGTGGGTGAAATCCAATCTCACGGTCATCAACGCGCATTACGGCTATAGCTGGCTCGGCGATGCAAACTCACGGCTCAACGACGGCTTCGACATCGGCACGCTTGGGTTTTCTCCCAATTTCACCAAGGACATTCAACATCCCGCGCTGAGCCAGATCAATATCACCAACATTTCGCAAATCGGCAGCGGCATCTTTTTCGTTTCTCCGTACTCGATTCATCAGTTCGCCGGATCGGTGAGTCACGTCAGCGGAAATCACACCATCAAATTTGGAGCCGACGTCAGGCGCTATCGCTATGTCGGCACAACTTACAATCTTCCGGGCGGCTCGTTTACGTTCGGGCCGAACTATACGCAAGGGCCGGACCCGCTCACGGCAACCAGCACCGGCGGCATCGGATTTGCGTCGTTCCTGTTAGGCGCCGGCAGCGGTCAAGCAATGATTCAGAACAGCCGCGACATCCGGGCGCTTGCCATCGCCGGCTATATCCAGGACGACTGGAAAGTGAGCCCCCGGCTTACGCTGAATTTCGGGATGCGATACGATCTGTTTCCTCCCCGTACCGAGGCGCAGAATCAGCTCTCCTGGTTCGACCAGACCGCCGCCAATCCGCTCTCGTCCCAAACAGGGCTCAATCTGCACGGCGGCTTGCAGTTCGCCTCCCCGGATCATCCCCGGCAGTTCAAAACCGATTGGAATAACTTCGCTCCGCGAATCGGTTTGGCTTATCAGGCCGATTCGAAGACCGTGATACGCAGCGGCTTTGGTGTCATGTATCCGATCCCGAACACGAGTATCACGGCGGGCGCCGGTTTCGACGGCTTCTCCGCAACAAGCACGTTCGTTTCTTCGCTCAATGGGCTTGTACCGACGAGTTATCTGAGCCAAGCCTTTTCCGGCGGACTCGTTCAGCCCACCGGCGCCGCGAATGGATTGCTCACTCTGGTTGGCCAAAGCATCGCGCCAAAAGATCCCAGCAATACGAGTTCCTACAATCTCCAGTGGAATTTTGCGATCGAGCGTGAATTGCCCGGACATGGACTGGTGGAGGTATCTTACTTAGGAAATCACGGCGTCCACTTGCCGATCGGACCAGGTATCCAGATGAATCAGTTGACGACCAACGATCTTACTCTGGGCAGCGCGCTGCTGGACCGGGTGCCCAATCCGTTCTACAACGTGATTTCGACGGGCATTCTCTCGGGAGCCACGACTACCAGAGGCCAGCTTCTTAGGCCGTATCCCCAATTCGACACCGTTACCAACGACCAGCCGTCGCTTGCGCAGTCGATTTACCATGCCATGGGGATTCGCTTCGAAAAGCGCCTTCGGACGGACTACGTCGTGCAGGCAAGCTATACTTTCGCCAAGTTAATCGACGATAGTTCGGAGAGCGCCGGCTTTACGGGAACGCAACAAGGGCCGCAGGACAGTCACAACTTTAAGGCCGAGCGATCTCTCGCAAGCCAGGATATGCGGCATCGCTTTGTCGCAAGCTTCCAGGCTCCCCTGCCCTTTGGAAGAAAGCGCGCGTTTTTCTCTTCGACGAATCGATTTACCGAAGCGTTGATCGGCGGCTGGCAGATTAATGGAATCTTCTCGAGCGAATCCGGTATCCCTCTGGGGTTGACGGCGCAGAATACGAGCAACTCCCTGGGAGGCGGCGAACGGCCGAATTCGACCGGCCATTCCGCGCTACTCTCCGGCCCGATTCAGGATCGGCTGAACCGGTTCTTCGATGTTTCGCAGTTCACCCAACCGGCTCCTTTCACGTTCGGCAACGTTTCGCGTACGCTTCCGGATGTCCGTGGCCCGCGAAGCACGAACTTGGACGTATCTCTTTTTAAGAACTTCAACCTGACCGAAGCGGTGCGTATGCAATTACGCGGCGAGGCGTTCAACATCACGAACTCGCCTATGTTCAGCTTGCCTGGCACGGTGTTAGGAACAGCAAACTTCGGAGTAATCACGAGCCAATCCAACTCCCCGCGCCAAATCCAGGTGGCCTTGCGGCTCGATTTCTAAATCCTATGCGGCTTCTTTTCTCGGTATTCCTGATCGGCGCGTGCTTGTGCGCAGCCGCCCAGCGGCCCGCCGCGCCGTGGCCTCCGCCCGAGGGCGTTCTTCGCGTCATCATCGACACAGATGCCGGCGCCGAAATAGACGACGAGTACGCGTTATCGCTCGCATTGGGATCTCCCGGCCGTATACACCTCGAAGGAATTGTGGGCGCGTATTTCGGAGATTTCGGTGGCTCCTCCGGCGCTTCGCAATCCGTAGCGGAAATCGAGCGCGTGCTCGCCAAAGCCGGACTCTCCGGCAAGGTTCCCGTCAAAACAGGTGCGCCTCCGTTCGTCTTTCTCGACCGGCCTCCGGAAAGCGACGGCGTGCGATTCATTCTGGAAAAGGCCAGAGCTTCGTCGCCGGAGAATCCGCTTTGGGTGGTTTCCTTGGGACCGGCGACCGACGTGGCCGCGGCGCTTTCTCTCGATCCAAGCATTGCCGACCGCATGATTGTCCTGTGGCACGGCCGCACGCAATGGCCGCTGCGCTGCTGGAATTACAACGTCTGGAACGATCCCAAAGCGGCCCGGCTGCTGTTCTCGCTTCCGTGCCGTTTGATTCTGTTTGACACCGGCGATCATCTGACCGCCAGCATGGAAGAAACCGGTGAGCGGTTCGCGAAGCTAGGACCTCTCGGCGCTTACCTCCAGCAAATCCGCTCGAAGAGACCGGGCTTTCTGCTTCCCACGAAATCCATGTTTGACCTCGGCGATCTCACGGCGCTGGTAGATCCGCAGGCCGTACAATGGGAGCGCATCGAAGCGCCTGCGGTCGACTACGACCTTCGTTATGACTTCTCAAAGAAGATGGGCAAGATCGTCAGAATTTACTACGTAGACCGCGATCGCGCATTCCGCGATCTCGAAACCGCCTTGCGCACTCTTCTGCCCTCCCGGTGAATGGCAACAATAAAGGAGGTTGCCCGTCGTGCTCACGTCTCGGTCGGTACCGTATCCAATGTACTGAGCGGAAGTTCCACCGTTGCCGAAGAGCTTCGCAAGCGCGTCGAAAATGCGATTCGTGAGCTGAACTTTCAACCGAACCACGCGGCGCGCAGCTTGAAATCACGCCGGTCCAAGACAATCGGCATGATTATCTCGGACATCACGAATCCGTTCTTCCCGCTGGTAGTTCGCGGCGCGGAAATCGCGGCACAGAAGGCCGGCTACGTGCTGAACATTTTCAACACGGACGACCAACTCGACCGGGAACAACAGATGTTCGCTCTCCTGCAAACCAGGCGTGTGGACGGCGTCCTCGCCGTGGTGGCTCCCAACCCGGCGCGCGATATCAGCCATTTATCGAGCACGGCGGACGCCGGCATTCCCATCGTCTGTCTGGATCGCGTCCCGCCGGGATATCCCGTCGATGCGGTAGTGGTGAATAACCGGCGTGGGGCTGCGATGTGTGTCCGGCATCTGATCTCGCTGGGTCATAAGCTGATCGGTTTCGTTTCGGGCAGCTTGCTGCTGCAAACCTCGCTCGAACGCTATGAAGGCTACAAGCAATCGCTACTCGAAGCGGGTCTGGCAGTGGAGCCATCTCTGATTCGCGAGGGCGATTTTCGTATCGAGAGCGGCTATCGTCTCGCCAAAGATCTGCTACTGAATCATCCCCGCCCCACCGCGCTATTTGCGGTGAATGGAACCATGGGACTTGGCGCTCTAAAGGCGATTGACGAGCTTGGGTTGAAATGTCCCAAGGATGTCGCACTGGCCGTTTTCGACGAGGTCCCGAGCGCCGAAATTCTCCGGCCGCACCTCACTTCCGTAGTACAGCCCGCCTTTGAAATCGGGCTCAAAGCGACAGAGCTGCTGCTGGCGCGCATCGCGGGCAAAATGCCTTCCGAACATACGGTGATTGTCCTGGAACCGGAACTGAAAGTGCGCGAATCGACTCTTCCAAGCGGCGCTTAGCGCTATCGAACTGCAACGTGCAACGAGCCTCAAGGCAGCATAGCAAGCGCTTTGCGCCGCTGCTCGACTTTCTTGGCTAGACTCTTGTCTCCGGTCTTACCCAATAGATCGGAGTAACGCCCCAGGGCGTCTTGAACCTGCTGTGATCCCGAACCGTACAGGGCCTCCAGACCTGTAATAGCCCCGTCGAACAACTTCCTACCTGACTTGTAGTCTCTTTGGAAGAATCGCGCGACGGCAACACGTTCGAGGATCGCAGGTACTGCGGGATCTTTCGATCTCAGTTCCTGCTGCGCATACGCCAGCGCTCGCTCCATCCACATGTTGGCTTCTCGATCCCGTCCTCCTGCCGCGCAGGATGCAGCCAAGGCCGCTTGAGTGAGCGGGATCTCGTCTCTCGCCCTCATCGGATTACTTTCCAGGCCCGCGAGTGATTTCTGAAAGAGATCACGGGCGCCAGCGTACGCGCCCCGCACAAAGTAAATGAAAGCCAAATTGTTGGCAGCCACGGAGACTTCGTAGGACATGGGGCTCCAGGTGCGCTCTGCTTGATCGAAAACACGGCGGAGGATGGACTCCGCGGATGCGTACTCTCCACGAGCTACGTAGATAAAGGCCAATGTTGTCTGAGGGAACGTTACCTCCGGATCATCCGAGCCGAATGCGCGTTCCGACAACCGGATTGCCCGGCGAGCGATTTCCTCCGCGCGGTCCAGCTGATTAAGATCGCAAAGCGTGCTCGCAAGATTGCTGGTTAATAGAGCTGCCAGTGAGTCCGATAGCGGCTTCAGCTCAAGCCCTCGCTCAAACCAACCGATTGCCAGGTCCGGGCGCCGGTGCTGTAACTCAACAAATCCCATCATATTCATCAAACATGCTCGGTTGATGGGCTCGGGGACGGCGCTCGCTTCCGCGATCCTGAGGGCGGACTGGAGTTTGACTCGTGCTTCAGTAAAGTTGCCCGTCTGCAACAGACGGTACGCCTCAACCGCGTCCGTGCTCGTCACGTGACAGGTATGCTTTGACAGTTCGGCCCGGATGGCCGTCCCAGTGGAGGAAGTTGGGCTGTTCTGAGAAGGAATGGAGAATCCGTCTGTCCCGCCCGCTGACGAGTCCGCGAGGATTGTGACGATGACCAGCGTTTTGAGAGTGTGCAGCATTGCTTGCGAAATGTGGTGCGCGGCATCCTGATGCGTTCCGTCGACTTGCATACGTTCATCGTGCGGCGTACGGCGCCCCCCTGAAAAGTGAATGGCCGTGACTTTACGTGAACACTTCAGGTTTAACCGGGTATACTTGCCTTACTCAGGTGTGAGATGCCTGTGCCTGTACGAGACAGATATCCGAAGGGAGGAACCGCCCAGGAGGACAATCTCGTATTTGCGGAATCGGTCCGCGAACAGCTATTTCGGATTCTGCGGAGCCCGATTTTGGACAAAGCGCCCAGTCTGAGCCGCTTTCTTACCTACTTAGTCGAGCACGCGCTGGCGGGCAATCCAAAATCGCTCACTGAATACTCGCTAGGTGTTGACGTCTTCGATCGCGGCGAGTCGTTTGATCCAACTTCGGATACGATTGTCCGGGTTCAGGCCAGGCGGCTACGCTCCAGGCTTGAGAAGTATTACGCGACGGAAGGCCGGGCCGATCCTGTCTGGATTGAGTTGCTCAAAGGGCAGTACGCAGTCGTTTGTCGAACCGCCGAGGCCACACCGTATTCGTCTATCTGCGCCCAGAGTCAGGATCTGCCGCAGGTAAGGACCGGCCTGCTTCCTCCTCTTCCATTACCGGCAGCGTGTACTTCCTTTGTTGGGAGAGAGAAGGAACTAGCGGACGTGAAGGATCTCCTTCGCGGCGAGCACGTGCGGTTACTAACCCTCACGGGCGCGGGCGGTAGTGGCAAGACCCGGCTTGCTCTGCGCGCAGCGGCGGAGATCAAAGAGGAATTTTCAGGCGGAGTCTACATGGTCCCGCTTTCCTCAGTCACCGATCCGGCAACCGTAGCCTCAACCATCGCTCAGGTGGTTGGGCTCGCGTATACGGGTGGCATGCCAGTCCCCGAGGCATTGCAGCTCTATCTGCGATTGTCGGTACCGTCGCCAACGTTGCTCTTCCTGGATAATTTCGAGCAGGTCGTAGCGGCGGCTCCCCTTTTGAGCGCACTACTGGCAAATTGTCCGCTCCTGAAGATTTTTGTTACAAGCCGCGCGCTGCTTGATCTTTCGGGAGAGTATGTCTATCCCGTACCGCCTTTGGCGGCCCCCGATCCGAAACAGCTTCTGCCAGCCGAAGAGTTGATTCGGAATCCGGCAGTCACTTTATTCGCGCAGCGCGCCGCCGCGGTTGATGTCGATTTTACTCTGAGGGAGGACAATATCCACGCCGTCGCTGAAATCTGTTCACGGCTTGACGGTTTGCCCCTTGCTATCGAGCTGGCCGCAGCTCGCGTGAAGATTCTTCCACCTGCAGCGATGCTGGTACGGCTCGGCCATTCGCTCGACATTCTTACCTGCGGCCAGCGCGACCTTCCGGCCCGGCAGCAGACCCTTCGAAGCACCATCGATTGGAGTCACAGTCTCCTTAGCGCGGCCGAGCAGACTCTATTGCGCAGACTTGCTGTCTTTACGGGAGGCTGCACCCTGGAAAGCGCCGAGGCCGTGTGCAATACGCGACGCGACCTCGATATCGATGTGCTCGATGACATGTCATCCCTGCTCAACAAAAATTTGCTCGGCCGTAGCGACCAGCAGAACGGGGAAGGCCGGTTCACGATGCTGCAGACCATTCGCGAGTATGCACTGGAACGGTTGAAAGCAGGCGGGGAGGAAGAATTCACGAGGCGTGCGCACGCAGCATACTGCATCGTGCTCGCCGAGCAGGGCGCGGCTCAAGTGGCCGAAGAGGACAGGGCGACCTGGCTGGCAATCTGGGACGCCGAGTATGACAATTTGCGCGACGCCCTGGATTGGTTAATTGAAACCGAGAGCGGGGAATGGGCGCTGCGCCTTGGGACGGCTCTCTTCGCGTACTGGGAACGGCGGGAGCATCTCGCAGAAGGCCGCGCGCGCTTGGAAGCCATCCTGAAGATGAACAGTGTGGCCTCACGCACGCGCGAACGGGCTAGAACCGCATGGTACGCCGGTATCTTTGCGGACAAGCAAGGGGATTTCCCACGCGCTATCCGGCTGAACAAGGAGAGTCTGAGCATCTTCCGCGAACTGGACGATCGAAAAGGTATAGCGGCTCAGCTCGGTTATCTGGCGCACGCGTTACATCAGGCCGGCAATGTGGCCGAGGCCCGGTCTTTCTTCGAACAATCGCTTGCGGCCTGCAGAGAATTAAAGGACCCGGCCGCGATCGCTACAACGCTAAGTAACTTTGCGGAGTTCGTCGCTGCGCAGGGCGAATATCTCCTGGCCCGATCTCTTTTCGAAGAGGCTTTATCGCTCTTTCGGCAACTCGGCAATGGGAGTAGTGTCGGCTGGTCATTGAACCATTTGGGTGATGTAGCTTTTGATGAGAAGGACTTCGCGGAGGCCTCTCGTTTTTACCACGAAGGCTATGAAGCCTTTCGACGCGCGGGAGATCGATGGGGTATAGCGAGATCGCTCGCCGACCTCGGGCGCCTTGCATCGGAAAAAAACGATCAAAAAGGCGCGCGCTCCCTTTTCGAAACAGCTCTGAGAGTATTCGCCGAATTAGGCCATATCAGAGGCATAGCCAGGGTTATGGAAGGATTGGCTTGCGTCGCCGTCAGAGAGGGAAATCGCGATAAGGCCGTCACGCTGTGCGCAGCCGCGGAGGGACTACGCCAACGAGTGGGTGCGCCGAAGCGGCCGGCCGAGACAGCGCAGCTCGCTCATATCCTGGAACCCGCCCGGCGCGACAGAGATCAAGCGGCAATTGACGCCCTCTGCGCAGAGGGGTTCCACATGCCGCTCGAAGAGGCTATGCACTATGCGCTGAACTGATCTCTGCCTCAGACACTTTTTGCACATATGTAGTTGGATCGAGCATCCAGCGTACTGCTTCAATACGATCGACACGGGCAAGCGCGCCATACTTACGGGAATGCTCCAGAATCAACGATTCATCTTTAGCGAAGTAAATGCAGTAGATCTTATCGTCCGTGACATAACTATGAATCCACTGAATCTCCGGACCCAATTCCCTCAAGACTTCGAGCGATCTCAATGCTGCTTCCCGGAGCTCCGCCTCCGTCATCTTGGATGCTCCCGGGATTTCTCTTTCGACTATGAACTTGGGCATCGATCATCCCTTTCCGCCCGATTCCTGAAAGTGCCCGGAATCCGGCGGCTGCTATTGTATATCGGATGTGAGGCCATTGGTTTGCTGTATCTGAATCGCAATCCATAATCAGGACATCCTCCGCTGCAGTTCGACACGTTACCATCGGGGCATGAATTTGCGGATGCCTGCGACGCGAGCTAACGTCATCCTAATTGCCTGCTGTCTCAACGTCATTGCCTGGCAAAATCCTCCCAGCCGCGGCCGCGAAGTGAGCAGACTCTATGCTGACACTTGTGCCCGCTGCCACGGTGCAGACATGGCCGGCGGCTCGGCGTCGAGCCTTATCGACGGCGCCTGGCAATACGGAAGCGATGACGCCGGCATTTCTCGTAGCATTCGCGACGGCCATCCCGATCGAGGCATGCCCGCGATGTCGCCGTCATTGAACACTGCTGAAATTCGAGCGCTTGTTATCTATATTCACGAACGGGGCGCCGCCTTTGCCAGTGAGCATTCAAAATGGAATGCGCCCTCTCCCGGCGAGATCGTCAATAGCGAGAAGGAGTCATTCAAGCTGGAAAGTGTCGTGGAAACGGGGCTGGAGACGCCTTGGGCGATTGCATTCCTGCCCGAGGGCCGCATGTTAGTGACGGAAAGGCCAGGCCGCCTTCGCATCGTTGAGAAAGGTGGACTGTTGTCTGAGCCCGTACGCAACACGCCTGCTGTCTATGGAGGTGAGGGAGGGCTCCTGGATGTGGCGCTCGATCCAGACTATTCGCAGCAGGGTAGTGATTGGATCTATCTGTCCTACGGCGATAAAAGTGCGGATGGCCTTGGGATGACGGCCGTGATCCGTGGCCGCTTGCGCGATGGCGCGTTTGTTGATCAGCAACAAATTTTCAAGGCCGACCTTTCGCTCTATCGGAGCAAGGGTCTGCGCTTCGGCTCTCGCCTCTTGTTTGACGGCAAGGGCCATCTCTTCTTTTCAATAGGCGACCGCGGCCATCCTGGGGATGAACAAGATCTATCCAGACCGAACGGAAAAGTGTATCGCGTCGAGAAGGACGGCCGTGTGCCTGCCGGCAATCCATTTGTAAATCGGCCTGGCGCGCTGACCAGCATCTGGACTTATGGTCATCGCAATCCGCAAGGACTTGCCTTCAGTCCCCTCACAGGCGAATTGTGGGAAGCGGAGCACGGGCCGCGTGGAGGGGATGAGCTGAATATATTGACGCCGGGCCATAACTACGGTTGGCCCGTGATCACTTACGGCATGAATTACGATGGAACGCCCATAACAGACCACACAGCCCAGAGGGGCATGGATCAGCCGGTCACCTATTGGGTTCCGTCGATCGCCGCGAGCCCTATCGTTTTCTACACCGGCCAGCGCTTCCCGCACTG
>JAICIH010000177.1 GCA_025924475.1 Bryobacteraceae bacterium | reverse complement strand
GGCGCGCAGCGCCCGAAGCGGCGCTGCGCCCACTGACCGATTACTCGGCAACTTGGACCGGCTGTGCGCCGACCTCGTCCACCGCCTTCAGGTTGCGCTCGTATTGTTCGAGCGCGGTTTCCACATACTCGAAAGCGAACCACGCTTCGACTAGCCGGGCGACGGCATTGAAGGCATTCTCGATCTCGAGGTAAGAATGATCGATCCCGGAGAACTGGAGCACATACTCGGGGCGCTGACTCCACGGACTGCCCGGCGTCGCCTGGTTGTAGTCGTAGCAATCGAGATGGAGTCGGTACTCCTCAAGCACGCCCGATCCCAGGTAGTCGCCCCGGATCAGCCGGGCCATGGACGCGGCCGTGCCGTCCGCCCACGAGGGCACTTCGCTCCATCGACGGTCGTGGCGCTTGCTATCCGATGCCGAAAGCCTCTGCTCTTGCATCGAGTAATAGCGGATCTTTTTTGCGTCATAGCGGACGCTTTGCGCGAATCTCAACTTCGCGACCGACGTCTTGTCCGGCCAATGAAAGCGCATCGAAGCCTGCAACTCGCCCTTCACCGGGAGCGAGAGCATCGAAGCGGCAAGCGAGTAGCAGTAGTCGCGGAACTGCTCTTCTTGCACGAGCCACGAGCCGCTGTGTTGGGTGAGCCCGTCGCCGTAGGTATAGAAGGCGACCGCCCAATAGGCGAGCGGCCGACCGGTCGCCACGATGTGCAAACTCGTGTCCACCGCGTAGCCGATTTCCGAATTCTGTAGTGAAGCAAATTTATGGATCATGGTTTTCCTCTTGTTTTTTGGGTTTGAACTTTAGCCTGCCTGCCTGCCTGCCTGCCTGCCTGCCTGCCTGCCCTGCCTGCCTGCCTGCCCTGCCTGCCTGCCTGCCCTGCCTGCCTGCCTGCCTGCCCTGCCTGCCAGCCCTGCCTGCCTGCCCTGCCTGCCTGCCCTGCCTGCCTGCCCTGCCTGCCTGCCCTGCCTGCCTGCCTGCCTGCCCTGCGTTTAGGCGCATCCTTTCCGGTAGAACGCGGAAGCTTCGGCAATATGCTGTTTGCACCACGCGATGAAGTTTTCTTCCCGCGCCGCAAGGCAATCGCCCTCGATTCGGGCGGCTTTGTAAAACGTGTCCTGTATCGCGTGGATGCCGGAATCTTTTTGCGGAACGCGTTTGCCGAGCAACTCGCTCATGACATGAGCGCGAACGCTGGCGCGGGGACCGCCGGCCAGCATCCAGACGTCGAAGCGGAAGTTTGTAGAGGCGCCGAGGAGATGCAACGCCCTGAGCGTGTGAGGCGTCGGTCCCTTCGGAACCGTGTTATCCCAACAGCGTTCATGAAAATAGGCTCCGTCGCGGGAGCGAGTATAGGGTTGCCGGCCAATGAACTCCCGGCACTCGGCGCAGATCCGTGGCATTGTTCAGAAACCTCCCCGTTCCGCGCGATTCGCGCAGGTGTCGCACTGGTAGCCGCGTTCTTTATCAATCCGCGTCAGCTTATTCGGACGCTTGCAGGTCGGGCAGGCATAGATGCGCGGATTGTTTTTTGTGGCGGCGCGCAAGGCGCTCTTGCCGCCTGGTTCGGCGAATCCTACGCCGTCAATTGGTTCATCGTCATAGCCGTACATGGTTTTCTCTCCTATGGGTTTTGGGTTAAACAACGTTTCGAGCTGCGCGGCACGACGGCCGTTCAGCTCGGAGCGGTCACGAGCGAGTTGGCGCGCGGCCAAGCGACGTAGCCAGCAGCGCCCAAGATAAGCAAGCATTACTGAACGCCTGCGAGCAGATGTTGCACTGCGCCGGCAACGGCGGCCGACAAATGGAAATGCACGCCGCTGAGTTCGACAACCGCGGCGAAAACGAGCAGAGCCAAGACAACCTTGGCGGAAGTAGTTGAGAGCATTGGGGATCTCCGAAGGAGGATTACCGCGCAGCCTTTCGGGCTGCGCGGGGTTTGGTTGATTGAAGGACGGCGGCGAGTCCACCGCGTCTCTCCATGATTTTCTTGGCTTCGTCCATGTCGAGAACGCGCAGCCGCGTCCGGGAAATGTGGGCGATAATGTCGGCGGATTTGACGCCGTGATTGATGTAAGCCGCCACTTGCGCCGCGAACTTCCGCCAGGAGCGTTTGCCTCTGGCGGAGTTGCAGCGATGGCAGCAAGTGATTAGGTTTGTGGCGTCGTTCGAACCGCCGTTGGCGTAAGCCCGCAGGTGGTCGAGCGTGAGCGTGGCATCATCTTCGACCGCCGCACTGCAATAGCAGCAAGCGAGGCCGTCGCGGAGATAGATGGCAAGGCGTTTTTCCTGGCGAATCCAGTTCATGCCTTGAGACTTAGCGTGTCGTTTGTCCATGGCGTGCCTGCGTTATCGGCTTAAGCCTGTTATTGGACAAATTACGCGGCCCGTTTGAATTTGAGATTGGACGGCCGCAGGATGGTGTCCGCTCCGTCAATGCCGTTCGAGACCACGACCTGCTTGCCGGAGCCTTCGCAGTAAACGCACTCTTCGTCGCGACCCTTGCAGCGTCCGCAGGTTTCGACCTTCGCCTTGACGAGCTGACCGATTTTCAGAGCGGAATGAACGTCCGAAACCAGCCCGGCGAGCGTCGCGACCACCGCGTTGCCCTTCGGGGCGCGAGCGTCGGCCGATTTTTTCGGCATCCGGGCATCGGCTTTCTTCGCCTCGGCCGCTTTCAGTTCGAGCGCCGCTTTCGACCGCGGGGCGGAAACCTTCGCGGACTTCACGGCAGCTTTCTTTACCGGCTTCAGCGTGAGCGAGTAGCCCTTCGCGAGTTTCGAATCGAGCAAGTGCTTCGCAATCGTCTTGGCTTCGTCCACCGCGACCGGCTTCATGGTTGCCTGAAAGGTCTGCTGCGCGGCGCCGATTTTGCCGAACAAGCCAATCACGTTCACCTTGCCGCGAGCGGCCGGCACGATCTTCACGGTGTACTGCTTCTGGCTGGTCTGATTCTGGAAATAAACGGTTTTATTGAACACAACGATCCTCTTTCTTGAATTGGGTTTTGAATTAGGCAATTGGTTGGGTATCCGCGTGCGCCACGTGGAGGCTTGCCGAGCACGCATCAGGCGCGCCGCCGCGAAGCGGCGGGCGCACCCGAATCTTTTAAGGTCTGAGCGTTAGGTTTACCGCGTCCACCGCGAACGCTCGATCTATTCGCTTCGAACCACTGTCCCTGGCGAGATCCCGGCCGTCCGATGCTTAGGGGCTGAGAGACAGGACGCGTGGACTTGCTGACCGTGCGGGCTCATTTGGCCCAGGGATCATGCCGCGCACCGAGTCTCACCACGCGCTACGTTGCAACGCGTGAGGAAACCAGAGCATCTGACCGTATCGTTCATTCCAAGGCGCTCGATTCGAACTTTCAATCGAACAGCTTCTGCGGAAGGTATTACTTTGTTTGGGTTTAAGATCGTCCCGAGCTGTCACCATCGGGTTGTTTAGAGTGTCGATCTCTCCGAACAGGCAGGTTGCGCGTCCACACTCCATCTCGCGCCAGCACTCGCGTGCAATTCGCGTGTTCCACGTCCGTCTCGCGACGGTCGGCTCTGCAAACTCCCAAGGTTTTGCATCACGCGGGCTGAGATCGGGGCAGCAACGGATGATCCGCGCGCCGTGACCTGTTCAGGTGACTCACTTATTCGGTTGTCTCTCTGACTTGCCAGTTTCGGATTCGCTTCTGAGATTGCCGCTCTTTCGAGTCACTCAACCGCGTTTGCCGTCTTTGCCCGATCGCCACGTTTCCGTTTCCGGGTATCGCTTTGAAGGGATGCCATCGCTGGGAACCGTCTCGGCTGCCAGGTAGCGGGAATCTCACGATTGCCGTACTATATCCAGTATAGCAAAGGTAGACCGTATAGATCACATATAGGCATTGGATTTGGCCGAATGGCCCTGGTTTTGCCGCGTAAACGGTTGAAAATAAAGGGGATAGCTGCTAGTACCGAGGGTCGATTTGGGAGCCGAAAACGGTACTTTTGCCGTAAATCCTTTGTTTTCTATACTTTACGGACAATGGCCGACTCGCTTGCCGTTTTTGAGCCAAACCGTGTTAATTTATCCATAAAACAACGCCAGTTTGATGAGATTTCAGCACTTGCCGCACGGACTGTTGAAATAGGCCCTTCGTCGCCACCCGAGCGACGTTAAAGACCGTATCGGACCGCAGCGGGCAAACCCGCTAGCTTTCGGGCATCCCGGCTCACGGTTTAACGAGCCTGATCCCACCTACCTTTTGTGCCCCGTTCCCTAAAAGACTTGTGAACACGATTCCTACTTATGCGGCGGACCGCCAACGCCGCCGCCGATACTCGCTTGCCGTCATCGAGCGTTTTCTCAGTGAGGGCAAGGTGCTGGTTGATCGAAACAGCAAAGGCGAGATCACGGCCGCTATGTTTCGTTCGAATCCGAAACCGGCCAAGGCAGCGCCGCCGCGTTGCCGCACAACGATCTCGACCGGCACCTACTATAGCCACGAGGTTCCCATCGCTCCGGGCTTATCGCTCTGGCAGCATAAAAATCTGCTGCGCCTGAGCGAGCTCGACGCGATCATGGGTCACCGAGTCGAAGACCCGGCCGACGTGGACCGCTTTCTCTCCACGATCTTCCGTGCCGTGCCGCTGTCTTGCCTCAAGATTCCCAAACCGCCGGCAGTGATTCGGACCGCCATCAGTTGCAGCATCGGGCCGGTAGGATCCGAGCGCCTGCACGGGGAATGGAAGCGGAACGCCCGCAACAGCCGTAAGAAGATGGCGGCGGTTCTGTCGGGGTCTACAAAGTAATAGATTGCAGGCGACAAAATCGAGTGACTGACACAACCGAGAGTGAACCACGCAGCAAGGGAGGACGGCCGCGCGCAGAAATCGACCCGAAGAAAGTCGAGGCTCTGTGCCAGGTTCATGCGACCGACCAGGAGATTGCCGCGCATTTCGGCGTTTCCGTCCGAACCATCGAGCGGCTCAAGAAGCGGGCAGAATTCCGCGGCCTGTTCGACCGGGGCCGTGCGGACGGGAAAATTTCGCTGCGTCGGGCGCAATGGCAAGCGGCGCTCGCGGGGCAGCCAGCGATGCTGATTTGGCTTGGAAAGCAAGAACTCGGACAAACGGATCGGCTCGAGCACTCGGGACCGAAGGGCGGACCTATCCAGATCGAACAGGTGCGCCAGATGCTCGACGGCCTTTCGGAAGAGGACTTCGCGCGGATCGCCAAGGATGCCGGCGTGGAGGTTCCGAAAGCGGCGCTCGAAGCCAAACCGGCAGAATAAAGTCCGAATTCAAATAAAAGTTTTGCAAATTTTCGCGTAAGTATTTAGTGTTGAAAGAAGTAACACTACGTTGCGGCCGCGTCATTGCATGACAGGGCCTCATCGAAGCCAAAAATACGAAAGGATGGGACGCTAGCAATGGCGACAAAGAAAGCAGCGAAGCGCGTGGACGCGCGGAAGCCGAGCAAGAAGGTGAAGGGCAAAACGGCAAAAGGCCGCGGCGGGAAGGCCAGTTCCGGCGGCGGCGGCGGCGGATAAAGCCAAACCCTGAAAGATTTTTTCCCGAAAGGAACGGGCGGCCTCGATTAAAAACCGAGCCGCTCGTTTTGTTTTCAGCATGGGTCGATTTGAAACAACGTTTGCGGATCTGGACGCGGCCGCAAAAAAGGACACGTCGATCCTGGTTGCCTATTCGGGCGGCAAGGATTCGCTCGCGGTGATGGATATGTGCTGCCGCGCCTTCCAGCGCGTGGAAGCGTTCTTCATGTATCTGATCCCCGGACTGGAGAGCACCGAGACGGCGCTCTTACAGGCGGAAGCGCGCTGGGGCGTGAAGGTGCGCCAGTATCCTCACTGGCTGCTGCGCCGTCTGCTGTTCGATGGCGTGTATTGCCAGAACTCTTTCCGAAACGACGACCTGCCGGAATGGAAGCTGATGGACGTGTACCGGCTCGCCATTGCGGAAACCGGCATTCCCACGATTGCGACCGGCGCGAAGAAAGCGGATTCGCTCTGGCGCCGCCGGCAAATGTCGAGCTGGTGTAAGGATCTGCTGTATCCGCTAAAAGACTGGAGCAAGCTGGACGTGTTGAGTTATCTAAAGCTACGCGGACTGCCGGAACCAGCATCCTCCGGCCGTTCTGCGACCGGGATCGATTTGAGCACGCCGAGTCTGCTTTGGCTGCACGATACGTACCCAAACGATTTTCGGAAACTGTGCGAGGTGTTTCCGTTTGCAGAAGCCGTGGTGTGGCGAAGAACTTACTATGGCGCAGCAATCTAAGCGGAAAGCGCTGGCGAATACGCCTGCGGTTCTCAATACGTTCGACAATTACATAGTCGAGACGGTCAATCGCCAGCAGTTGCGCGGGGCGCCCTACAACCCGCGTGTGATGACGGAAGCGGAGCGCAAGAAACTCGCAGCCGGCATCAAGAAGCATGGGATGCTCGCGCCGCCCACCTGGAACAAGCGGACCGGCAATATCGTCTCCGGGCATCAGCGGATCACGATTCTCGATGCCTTCAACGGTTCTCCGGACTACACGCTGCAAGTGGCCGTCGTCGATCTGCCCGAGTCCCAGGAGAAAGAAGCGAACCTGCTCTTCAATAATCCCGGCGCCATGGGCGATTGGGATTTGCCGAAGCTGGAGGAAATGCTGAGCGACACGAATGTCGAGCTCGTGGGCGCGGGCTTCGACATGGCGGACGTCTACCGGCTGCTCGGCGATGCGCCAGGACGAAGCGCCGCGGAAGTGGATGGATTGGCAGAGAAACTGCGGAGCGTGCGCGATCAATACGAAAAGGTGCAGCAGAAAACCGGCTCGCGTGACGGCGTGGACTTCTACATTGTCGTGGTGTTTCGCGACGGAGAGGCGCGGGACGAATTCTGCAGCTCCTTCGGGCTCGATGACAACCGCTATCAGGACGGTCGAACGCTCCAAGCACTGCTGACGCAGCCGGCCGGAACGCCGCGCGAGATCATGCCGGATGAACCGCAGGTGGCAAATGCGATTGGCTCATAGCGCGAACGTCTCGCACAAGTAGGGGCGATCCTCAGCGATGGACGCCTCCAGTTCGGAAGTCTCGATCAGCTCGTCTTCGAAAATGTGCAGACAATCAAGGCCGTAGTCGTGGAGAAGCGGCAGCGCGATCGTGTGATAGCGATGGCATTCGCCGGGCGACTGCTCCTTACACAAGAGAACCTGATCGCCGGATTCCGCCGAAGCCGCGAGCGCCGCAAGGCCAGCGCGCGTGACGCCTGGCGGTCTTCCGCCGAGTGAGTCGCCAGCCCATTGATAAACAGAGCCAAACGTCTTCGCCAGCGCGGCTTTCGCGAAGCCGGGCCGCTGGCTGTAGGGGACCGAACGAACATCCAGGAGGCGGCCGATGCCGAGCGCCCGGATCACCGCCGCCAGTTGCGCGGGCGTCAGATGGTCGTATCCGATGGTGTAAATCATTTGTCAGCGTCCAGCCCGGAGCGTAGCAGTTGTCGAATCGCTTCCGTGTTCGAGGGAAGGCGCTTGCGCCAGCGGTAGTCTTCGACCTCGGCGAAGAGATCGGCCGGCAGGTGTAGAGCGAAGTCCTTCATGGCCGCCGACTTCTCTACGGTCTGATCGGAAGCTTTCTTCTTAAGGGCAGATTGCATAGTGGGTTATATATCCTTTATATCCTAACTATAGTGTATATCTAATGGGCTGTCAACCAGTGGCCGGAACTTTCGCGAAAGCGACTTTATCGGCGCTGATACGGGAGGCGGCAGGACGTCGCGCACAGAAAGCGGAGCGAGCGAAGAAAGCGACCCAGGCTCGTGAGCATCTGCTCGATTTCATCGAATACACGAAGGCTGATTATGTCGTCGATCCGTTCCATCACACGGTCTGCGCGATCTTCGAGCAGTTTCTCGCGGACGTGCTCGCTGACAAGCGCCCGCGCGTCATCCTGTCGGCCCCGCCGCAACATGGCAAAAGCCAGATTGTCAGCCGAAGTTTCCCGACGTGGGCGCAGGGCAAGCATCCGCTTCTGCGCTTTGTCTGCGCCAGTTATGCGGCTACCTGGGCCGATTCCCTGTCGAGCGATCGGTTACGCATCATCAATGGCGATTCCTTCCGGGAGGTGTTTCCGGATTACCAGCTTGCGAAAAAGCGTGCCGAATACCTGGAGAACCAGCGCGGCGGCTTTATGCTGGCCGCTGGCGTCGATTGCGGCATTACCGGGCGCTCGTCCGATATCGGAATCATCGACGACCCAATAAAGGGCTATAAAGAAGCGGTTTCCGAAGCGACGCGCGAAAGCATTTACAACTGGTATCGGACCGACTTCTATTCGCGGCTGCAGAAGGGCGCTGGCGTGATCGTGATGATGACACGCTGGCACGAGGCCGATCTGATCGGACGGTTGCTCGATGAGATGAAGAACGGCGGCGAGGAATGGCAAGTTTACAACTTCCCGGCCGTCGCCGAGACAAACGACGCGGACCGCAAGATCGGGGATCCACTCGCGCCAGGCCGCTTCGATACGCGTTCGCTCGAAGCGATCAAGAAAGTCCAGGGCACGTACGCCTGGAACGCGCTCTACCAGGGGCGGCCGGCGCCAGCCGAAGGGCTGATGCTGAAGCGCGACTACTGGCGCTATTACGGCGAGGGCGAGCTTCCCGAGTTCGATCTGATCGTCGTTTCGCTGGACGCGGCATTCAAGTCGACGGCTGACAGCGATCACGTGGCCCTGCACGTTTGGGGATTCATCGGGCCCCGCGGCTATCTGCTCGCACGCACTTGCGAACGGATGGGCTATACGGCGACGAAAGAAGCCACGAAGCACATGGCCCGGAAATGGCACGCGCACGGGCTGCTGATCGAGGACAAGGCAAATGGCTCGGCGGTGATTGAGGAGCTGACCCGCTCGCTCGGCGGCGAAGTCGCGGTCATTCCGATTGAGCCGGCCGGCGGAAAGATCGCGCGGGCGTGACCGTTCTCGGCCGATCTCGAAGCGGGCAACGCCTGGCTGCCGGAGCATCTCGCATGGGGCGGCGAAATCGTCGAGTACGCGGCCAAGTTCCCGACAAGCCCGATGGATCACGACATCGACGCGATGACGCAAGCCTTCAACTGGCGTCGCGAGAACATGCACGGCCTGTTCGAGTACATGAAGAACGAAGCGAAAGCGAGAGCCATGAAAGACAAACAAACGGGCATCGCCAAGGTGCAGACAGCCGAGGAAACGCCGCGCTGCCCGGCCTGTTCCTCCATCACCGTGCGCCAGCTCGACGGCATGGGGCACATGCGCTGCAACCAGTGCGGACACGAGTACCTGAAGGCCGCTGTAATCGCTGAAGAACTGGAGCCCACCATGTGGGGCCGAGTTCTCAATTAAATCCAAAAAATGCGAATCCTGACTGACCATATCGTCGAAAACGATGCCGCCGGCAATCAATTGCAGATCGAAGTCCAGGATGCGCCTGGCGCGGGCGGCGCCTGTCACCAATACGCCGTCTCCGGACCGAACGCGACCCATCTGCTCGTGCTCTTTCAGAATGGGCCGATTCGGGAATCCGGCGTGAACGGTGTGACGCAGGAAGCCCTGCTCGCCATCGTGATCGACCGCCTGCGTTCTTTCCAGAGCGGCCCATTCGCCTGCCGTGACAACGCGATCGCGCTCACGCATTTCGAGGAAGGGCTGATGTGGCTGCAACGGCGCACGCGCGATCGGCTTCGCCGAGCGGTCGAAGGAACGTCCCAGAAGTAAAAGCTCGAGATCTTTTCCACAAAAGGCGGCAGCCCGATGTATTTCCTGTCGCTGACGCTGCGGCCCATGCAAGTAGACGGCTATCTGTTGATCATTCTTTACTTCGTGGGCCAGTGCCGCTGTGGGCGGCCAGGCTGCCTCGCGCGCCGGCAGCTATTTAGCATTCTTTCGAGTAATTAAATGAAGAAACTACTATTTCTGTTAGTGTTCGCGCCCGCGTTCATCCTGGCGCAATCGCCGCCGTGGGAAGTGGGGCTCACCAATGTTCCGGCGGCCACGACGGTCGTCGTCTCGCAGACGGTGCATGTCCAGCAAATGACGCTCGTGAACACCACGGGCTCGGCCGTGACGGTGACTGTGCTGGACCGCTCGACCAACTGCAATGGGGCAGCCTGCACGGTGTTTGCGGCGTCGATCGCGGCGAATACGGTGTACACCGTGCCGCTCGGCGGCGTGCGGGCACAAGGTGGCGTTACCTGGGTCGCGAGCACGGCGAATGCCGTTAGCGGCTGGATGCGGGGGACGTTCTGAAACCAATGCGTACCCTGATCCTTCTCGCCCTGACGGCATCGCTGCTTTCCGCGCAGAGTGTGTTCCCACCTTCCGGCGGCGGCGGCGGCACTCCGTCCGGTCCGGCAGGCGGCGATTTGTCCGGCACTTTCCCGGATCCGGGTGTCGCCAAGATCAACGGGATTACGCCTGCCCCGGTTGCAACGAGCGGCGACTACAACAGCCTGCTCAATCTGCCCGCGCCGGCGACTCCTGCCGGGTATGCGCCCAACCAGATCCTCGGCGGCTGCGGCGTGGCGTATACGTCGGGGCTCAGCTTCACAGTGGGCGCTTGTAGCTACACAATCAACGGAAACACGTACAGCAGCGCTATCACGGACGAAACGCTTTCGGCCGCCGACCCGACCAACGACCGCATCGACGTGATTGGCGTGGATACTACGGGCGTCGTCTTCGTCATCACCGGAACACCGGCCGTCAGCCCGCAGCAACCGACGATTGACCCGACGACCCAGCTTCAGTTGACCTTCGTCTATGTGGCGGCGAATGCCACCACCCCCGCGAACGTGGTGACGGACGACATTTACGACGAGGGCACGGAATGGACGTTGACGACCACCGCCCACATTACCAACTCGACAAACAACCCGTACCATCTAACGCACGATCTCGAAGCGACGTCCGCCGTGTTGGGCAATAGCGCCACGCTCGTCAAGCCCTCGAGCGGCACCGTTGATCTCGCGACACGCAATGCGCTGGTCTTCTACATCCGCTCGAAAGCGCCCTGGCCCACTGGCACAAGCGGCTCGACCGCAGCTCGCTTCCTTTCGATCTGGTGGCAAAACGGCTCGAAGCAAAAAGGTAACCAGGTTGTGCTGCGTGACGGGCAGTTCGGCTTCAGCAGTTCGAACACCACAACCTATCAACAAATCAGCATCCCGACTTCCCTGTTCGGCAACAACGGCATTCCGGTCACTACCCTGAAGATTCAGGTGTCGGGGTCGATCGGCAGTTCGTCGATCGGCTGGTATCTGGACTGGGTGACCTTGCAGGGCGGTACCAGCGCGCCGACGCTACCTTCCACGCTCATGAATTTTCGGGGTGCCTGGAGCGCGGCAACAGCTTATAACGCAAACGATACGGTCGTAAGTGGCAGCGTCGCTTACGTGGCCCTGGCCGCGAATACCAACGTCGCCGTATCAACAGCGGCGACCTGGGCGCCGCTCGCGCCGGCCACGCAGCCGTACGACATCGTTTCCTCCCTGGTGGGCAAGCCGAGCGCGGGTGGCACCGTGTTGCTGCTGACTTTCGCCCGCACAGCGAGTTTTGCCGCGAACTTCGCCGGTTCGGTGGGCACCTGCGGCACGAATCCCGCCAGTACTGCTGTCTATAGCGTTTCGAAAAACGGGACGCAGGTGGGCACCGCTTCGATCTCCACGTCCTGCGTCTTCACCTTCGCCACTTCCGGCGGCGCCGCTGTCGGCTTCGCGGCCGGAGACCGCCTCACCGTGACGGCCCCGGACCCACAGGACGCGACTCTCTCCGACGTAGCCATTACCTGGGCGGGCGTGCGCTAAAAAAACTTTCTTGAAAACATGTCTTTCTCGCAGATCGCGCGGATCGCCCATTCCTTCCCGGTCGTTTCTTCGCCCACGCCCACCCGGATTTATCTTGCGAGAGCCGGACTGATTTCGCCCGTCTCTTGTAATGCGAGTGGTGACGATATGGAACAGACGACGACCGGGATCATGCCGATCGAAAAGCAGTACCTCACCGTTGG
>JAICIH010000176.1 GCA_025924475.1 Bryobacteraceae bacterium | reverse complement strand
TCATTGCGCGCCTCCATCGGCCATGCCGAGAATCAAACCGATGGCTTCAATCAGCCGCTGCCAACTGGCGGCTTCCGTTTCAAGCTGTTTTCGACCTTTTCGCGTCAGCCGATAAAACTTCGCTTCACGTCCCGTCTCGGTCTTCTTCCAGTCGGCAGCGAGAAAGCCTCGATTTTCCAGCCGGTGCAGCGCCGGGTAGAGCGAACCTTCCGGAACTTGGACGACTCCGCGCGAAACCTGCTCGAGCCGTTGCGCGATGGCGTATCCATGGACGGGTTCCACGGCAACAGCTTTCAGAATTAGCAGGTCCAAAGTGCCTTGCGGAAGATCGGATTTGACTGCCGCCATGAATACCTCCAGCTTCTATGGGTATTTTATGCGAAGATGCCTAGAAGCGCAAGGGATGGACATCTGGTTTCGGTACGAATTTCGTCCCCGCGATAAACTGGACACATGGCTCGCAAGGCAAGTGTCGTCATCGAAAAGGATGAGCGCGGCTTTTATGCGTGGTGCCCCGAATTGAAAGGGTGTCAATCACAGGGCGACACCCTCGAAGAAACTCTCGCGAACATAAAGGAGGCGATCGAGCTGTACCTTGAGACATTGCCTCCTAATGAACGGCATGTCCTTCTTAGTCGCGAGATCCTAACGACCGCCGTCGAGGTGAATGCCTAAGCTGCCGCGATGGACGGCAGGCGATGCTGAGCGGACCTTACTCGCGGCCGGATTTGAACTTCTCCGATCCAAGGGCAGTCACCGCATCTATGGCAAGAGGCATCTCCGCGTAACGGTACCGTTCCACGGTGGCGCAATTCTGCATCCGAAAATCATCAAGCAGGTCCTCGAAATCATTGACGAGGCGGTACAAGGCCCCACACCAATCTCATAAAGTCTCTTATCGCCGGCCATTCGCAAGTTAATTCGCCCGCACACTTAATGCGCCGGTCCGGCCGTTCCCGGCTTCACGCGCTTCATGAAAAACACCAGCGGAATCAGCGCGCCGAACACAATCCCAAGCAGCCAAAAGCAATCGATATAGGCCAGATTCGCGGCCTGTCGCTGCAGATTGCGCAACAACAACGCATAAGGCCCGGTCGCGTCGCTGCCGCCTTGAAACACTTGCGCCGCGGAATTCAGCGCGTGCTGAAAATTCGGATTCAACGCACTCGCCTGCTCGGTGAGCCGCGCCTGGTGGAATTGACTGCGACGCGTAAGAATCGTCGTCACCAGCGAGATCCCCACGCTTCCCCCCACATTTCTCGCCAGGTTGATTAATCCCGACGCCGCATTGTTCTTGTTCCGCGGTACAAATGCATAGGCTGCGGTGTTGATCGGCACAAACAGGAACGCGAACCCGGCCGCCTGCCAGCAACGCGCCAGCATCGCGTATTTGAAGTCGATGAACACATCGAAATTGGTCATGTGAATGAGCGCCGTAGACGTAATGAATAACCCCACGCCGATCATCCAGCGCGATTCCACCTTGCTGAGCAGGAAACCCACCATCGGTAACAGCAGAATAATCAGAATGGCGCCCGGAGAAAGCACCGCGCCCGCCTGCGTCGCCGAATAGCCCATGATCAATTGCATGTATTGCGGGATCAGAACCGTACTCCCCAGAAGCACCACGCCCACCATCAGCATGAGCAGGCCGGCAATACCGAAATTGCGGTCCTTCAAAAGACTGAGATCGACTACCGGATTCTTCTGCTTCAGCTCCCAATACACGGCGATGATGAGGCCAGCAATCGAAAGAATTGCACACGTCCGAATGAAGCCGGACGCCCACCAATCCTCCCGCTCACCTTTATCCAGAACGATCTGCAGAAAGCCCAGCCCGATCGCGATAAAAATGATGCCCCAATAATCCACCCGTAGCTTGGACTTGATCCGCTGCATGCGTTCCTTGATCAAATACGGCGGATCTTCGAGCAGGAAGTTACTCAGCAACAGCGAAGCGATGCCGACCGGAATATTGATAAAGAAAATCCAGCGCCAGGTGAAGTTATCTGTAATCCAGCCGCCCAGCGTCGGCCCGATCGCCGGCGCAGTCACCACCGCAATCCCGTAAATGGCAAACGCCATTCCCCGCTGCTGCGGCAGAAACGTATCGGCCAGAATTGCCTGCTCGCTCGGCTGCAAACCACCGCCGCCGACTCCCTGTAGGATGCGGAAGAACACCAGCGCGCCAAGTGTCGGCGCGATGCCGCACAAAAAAGAACTGACCGTAAACAACAGAACGCAGAGCATGTAAAAGCGCTTGCGCCCCAGCAAAAAAGACAGCCAGCCGCTTAGCGGCAGAATGATGGCGTTGGAAACCAGGTAGGAAGTCAGCACCCAGGTGGCTTCATCTTCGGTCGCCGACATGCCGCCCGCGATATGCGGCAGCGCCACGTTGGCAATGCTCGTATCGAGCACTTCCATGAAGCTCGCTAGCGTAACCACTAGCGCGATCAACCACGGATTGTATTTCGGCCGCCACTGCGGCTGCGCGGCCAACTCGAGGTCGGCCTCTCGCACAATTGTCGTGCTTGCCATACCGCTAGCGGTTATCGACGTTGCTGTTCAACAGGACTGTCGGCGTAACCGACATACCGGGCCGCAGGGAATGATCGCGATTTTCGCCAGGCTCCAGCCGAATCTTTACCGGTACGCGCTGGACAACTTTCACATAATTTCCGGTCGCGTTTTCCGGCGGCAGCAAACTGAACTTCGCTCCCGACGCCGCAGCCAGGCTATCGATGTGCCCGTGGTACTTGCGGCCGCCATACGTGTCGACTTCGATTTCTACTTTTTGCCCAACGTGCATCTTGCGGAGCTGCGTCTCTTTGAAATTAGCCGTCACCCAAACGTCATCCAAAGGCACGAGCGCCATAATTTGTTGGCCGATCGAAACCTGCATACCGGGCTCCGCTGTTTTGCGGCTCACAATGCCATCCACGGGCGCTTTGATGAATGTATAGCTGAGACTGAGCCGCGACTGATTCAAATTGGCTTCTGCCTGCCGCGCCTGCGCTTGCGCCTGTTTATAGCGGGCTTCGCTCACCTGCCGCTGCTTGGGACTGCTTTCTTCGCTCTGTCTTTGCTGGGTCATGGCAGTGATCAGCCGCGCCTTGGCTTTTCCTAAGTCCGCCACTGCTTGATCTAGCGCATGCCGCGCCGCCGTGGCATCCGCCTTAGCCAAATCCACGTTTGCCGCGCTGGCTCGCTCAGCGGCAAACGCTGCGTCGTAGTCCTGCCTTGAAATCTCATCTTTCTCGACCAGGTCTTTAAATCGCGCCAGGTCTTTTTGAGCTTTCACCAGATCGGCTCGCCGCCCCGCCAGAGTTGCATCCGCGGCAGCAACTTTCGCCCGCGCTCCGTCCACACCCTGCTGCGCCGATGTCACGGCGGCTTGACTCTCCTGCGTCTGCGAACTGCTTGTCTGGATCGATGCGTTGGTATTAATTGTTGTCAACGGCACGTTTACGGTCGATTCGGCAATATTGGCCTGAGCGCTCGCCAATTGCGCCTGCGCCTGCGCTACCGCCACCTGATAATCCGCCGGGTCCAGCCGCACCAACTCATCACCGGCCTTGACCTGCTGATTGTCGTTCACCAGTACGGATAAAATCGTTCCGTTAATTCGCGCGCTAATGGGCACGATGTGCCCATCCACCTGTGCATCGTCGGTGGACTCGCGCACCGAATAATAGGCATACACCGGGATTGCAACAATGGCGGCGATTACCAGCAGCGCGAGCAAAATGAAGCGGATCGCGCGCCGCCGGCGCGGATCGGAAGGTTTTTCGCCGTTCTGCTTTTCCGGCCGAATCTCTTTTTGTTCCCGTTCCTGAACGTCTGCCATTGTCCCTCAGTCCTCGCAACTCACCGGCTCCCGTCCTGCAAGAGCCTCGCTATATTCCGACATGCTGGAACGCATCTTCTTCAACAGCTCCACAATCGTTTGCCGCTCTTCGTTTGACAGACCGCCGAGCAGGGTTTTTAAATTCCGGTAGTGCACCGGCATGAATTCATCCAGCAGCGCTTCGCCTTTCGCCGTGATCCGGGCATGGCGTGCGCGCCGGTCGTGCGGATCGACCGTCCGCTTCACGTACCCTTTGTCCTCCAGATGATCCATTAGGCCGGTGATGTTAGCCCGGCTTACCAGAAGCAGCTCGCCCAAATCGTGAAGTTGCATACCTTCATCTGATCCATGCCGCAGCAGCATCAAAATGTTTAACGAGGATTTGGAAAGCCCGTATTCCGCCATGTATCGGGAAACGGTCTGGTGAAGCTGATCGTAGGTATAGAGGAAGTTCAGAACAATTTCGACCGATTGTTGGTCGAAGCCGGAATAACGCGGTCCGGCGCGGCGCACACATTCGTGATAAAACGCCTCGCGGCGATCCTCAAGCACGTTCTTTCGATGAGGATGAAATTAGTAAAGTTCCTAATTATTTTCGGCCGGTTAGCTCTTCAATTCTTCGCGGATCTCGGCCGCCGCCCGGCGCGCCTCGCCTACCGCGCCAATCGGAAAACTGATGGCGCCGACTTTCGGGTGTCCTCCGCCCCCATACCTTTCGCAAATGGTCGCCAGGTTGTGGCGCAGCGGTTCCCGGACCCACGGATTGGAACCGACTGAAACTTTCGTTCGGAAGCTCGACGTTGACACCGAAACCGTATAAGCGGAATCGGGGAACAAATAATACGGAATAAATTTGTTGTAGCCTTCGATGCCATAATCGGCGAGATCGAAATAAATCACGCCGCGATCGCAGGAACCCGCCCGGTGAATGATGTCGATGTTGCGTAAATGCGTTTTATGCAGCCGCTCGTATTCAGCCTCAATTTCCGGATCGGCAATAATCTCCTCCAATTTTCGTTGCTGCATCAGCCGGATGATCTTTTGCACCATCTCAGACCCCGAAGTGCCTTCGATGACCAAGGTCAGCTTCATCGCCGGCGCGTTCATTTCGACGGCCGCCTTGGCGCTCTCATATAAGGCGCCGTCGACAATATCAGCCCAAGTGACCAGTTCCTCCAGGTCGGCGGCCTCGAACCCGAAGCGGTCTTTTACGACCGTGGCAATAAATTTGGTGCAGGACCGGAAGCTGGGATCGAGCAGCTTTCGGCCTGACGTATCGCGCCGGAAGTGCTCGGCGTCTTCCGGGCTCAAAAACGCGCTTTGATGATGATCGAACCACCAGGTTACGTTCGGGTGGGTGGCGTATTTGAAATCGACGATCACGTTCGCATCGCCGTCGAATAGGCCGTCCTCGAAGAGCTGATCGGCGCGGTGAGCGAGGCCGGTATAGACGAATTCGGCCTTCGGATAACACTTGTCCTTGAGAAACCGCGTGATGAAGGCAGCGGATCCCGCCCCGTCAAAACAGTGGTCGTGATACAGGACTCGCACTATCATCTATTCCGTTTGCTCTCCGAAAACCTTTTAGATTGCCTCAGGGACGGCGGAAAAGCAAGTGATAGGCGATAATTAAGTTTGGAAACGTCGATCCGATTGGCCCTGCTGCGTCCGCACGGGCTTGGTGTTGTATCGTTGCGTTTACCCCGTTCTATAACAAGCACGACCAGGAAAAATGCTTAAAACCAAAGAAGAACGCCTCAGCGACCTGAATCCACAGGAAACCTCCGAGTGGCTGGAAGCTTTAGATCAGATAGTAGACGAAGCGGGGCCCGACCGGGCCAGCTATCTACTTGAGAAATTATTAGATCGCGCCTCGGGATTTGGCGTACGCGTACCCTCGAAAATCAACACGCCGTACCTGAACACCATCCCGCCGCACGAGGAGGCGCCCTATCCGGGCGACCGGGAAATCGAGCGCCGTATCAAGAGCATCATTCGCTGGAATGCGGCGGCTATGGTGGTGCGCGCCAATAAGCACGACCCGAACATCGGCGGCCACATTTCGACTTATGCTTCGCTGGCGGCCATCACGGAAGTCGGGTTCAACCACTTTTTCCGCGGCAGCTATGGCGACGGGCAGGCCGGCGATCTGGTCTATTTTCAGGGCCACGCCTCGCCCGGCGTGTACGCGCGCGCCTTCGTCGAAGGGCGCCTGACGGAAGATCACCTGCTGAATTTCCGCCACGAGCTGCGCGATAAGCCTGGACTTTCCTCCTATCCGCATCCCTGGCTGATGCCGAATTTCTGGCAATTTCCGACGGTTTCGATGGGTATCGGGCCGATTAATTCCATCTACAACGCGCGATTTTTGCGGTATCTCGAAAATCGCGGCCTGCTGGCTCCCACGGGCCGGCGCGTCTACGCGTTTTTGGGCGACGGCGAAATGGACGAGCCCGAATCGACGGGGGCGCTGCATGTGGCGGCGCGCGAAAAACTCGACAATCTGTGTTTCATCATTAACTGCAATCTGCAGCGGCTGGACGGGCCGGTGCGCGGCAACGGCAGCGTGATTCAGGAGTTCGAAGGTGTATTTCGGGGCGCGGGCTGGAACGTCATCAAAGTCCTCTGGGGCAGCGATTGGGACGAGCTGTTCGCACGTGATACGAGCGGTCTTCTGCTGAAGCGCATGGAAGAGTGCGTGGATGGCGAATACCAGAATTTCAAGGCGCGCGGCGGCGCTTATGTCCGAAAAGAATTCTTTGGCAAATATCCGGAATTGCTCGAGCTGGTAAAAGACAAGAGCGACGACGAACTCGGCCGGTTGCGCCGCGGCGGCCACGATCCGATGAAGGTCTACAACGCACTGAAGCGCGCTACCGAGCACAAGGGCCAGCCCACCGTCATTCTCACCAAGACCGTCAAAGGCTACGGTCTCGGCGAAGCGGGCGAAGGCAAGAACATCACGCACCAGCAGAAGAAGCTCAACGAAGAGGAACTCTTCTATCTCGCCAACCGCTTCAATCTGGAGCTCACCAAAGAACAGATTCACGAAATTGCCTTCATCAAGCCCGACGAAAACAGCCCCGAGGTGCGCTATCTGAAAGAGCGGCGTGAGGCTCTCGGCGGCTATTTGCCGGTGCGCGCTCCGAAGAAAATCGAACTCAAAGCGCCTCCGCTTGAAACGTTCAGCGATTCGCTCGCTGGGTCGCGCGGGCGCGAAGCGTCCACAACGGCTGGGTTCGTGGCAGTTCTGAAGGCGCTGCTGAAGCAGCCCGAGATCGGCAAATACGTGGTGCCGATCATCCCCGATGAAGCGCGCACCTTCGGCATGGAATCGATGTTCCGCGAGCGCGGTATTTACGCGAGCGGCGGCCAGCTTTATAAGCCCGTCGATAGCGACGTGCTGATGTATTACAAGGAAGCGCAGAACGGCCAGATTCTCGAAGAAGGCATCACCGAAGCCGGCTCGATGGCTTCCTTCACGGCCGCGGGAACCGCTTACGCGAACGTCGGTGTGCCGACCATCCCGTTCTTCATTTACTATTCGATGTTCGGATTCCAGCGCGTCGGCGATCTGATCTGGGCATTTGCAGACTCGCGCGGCAAGGGATTTCTGCTGGGCGGGACGGCAGGACGCACAACGCTGTTGGGCGAAGGCCTGCAACACGACGATGGCCACAGCCACGTTCTTTCGAGCGTCGTTCCCACGTGCAAGAGTTACGATCCGGCGTTTGCGTATGAAATCGCGGTCATCGTGCAGGATGGCATTCGCCGCATGTACGAGAACAACGAAGACCACTTCTATTACCTGACGATCTGCAATGAGAACTATGTGCAGCCGCCGATGCCCGAAGGCGACCACATCAAAGACGGCATTCTGCGCGGTCTGTATCTGTACCGTCCGTCGCAAGCCGGGGTCGCGCAAATCACGCTGTTCGGCAGCGGCTCGATTCTCAATGAAGCGCTCAAGGCGCAGCAGATCCTTGCGGAAAAATATAACGTCGGCGCCGATGTGTGGAGCGTAACCAGCTACACCGAACTGCGCCGCGACGCGCTGTCGATCGACCGTTGGAACCGTTTGCATCCGACCGAGCCGCAGCGCAAGCCTTACCTGCTCGAGGCATTGGGAGACCGCGATATGCCGATCGTTGCAGCGACCGATTACATGAAGATCGTGGCCGATCAGATCTCGCCCTGGCTGCCGGGCCGCTTGACGGCGCTCGGCACCGACGGTTTCGGCCGCAGCGACAATCGCGAGCATCTGCGTCGCTTCTTCGAAGTGGATGCGGCGAGCATCGCCGCCGCCGCACTTTCGCGCCTGGCCGCCTGGGGCCGCTTCAATCCGGAACGCGCGCAACAAGCGCTTGTCGACTTCGGTATCGACACAAATAGCATGGACCCGTCGCGTCGCTAACAATTTTTCACTACTCCTTCGTTGAAACCGTACTCTTGCGCAGCTACGTCAGTTGAAGCGTGAGCCGTTGCAGCAGGGCTTAATTCAAAACATAAAAACGAGCTGCGTTTCGCAAACACGGGAGGAGTATTTTGTACAAATTCATGCGTGTGGCCATTCCTGTGGCCATGCTCTCTTTGGTGTCGGTTCTGCCCGCCTCGGCGCAGGCGGGTGCATCCGTCTTCGCCGGCGTGGGGACAACAGTCCTTGAATCGAACGGGCAATCGATCGATACGTTCGGCGACGGCACGCTTTTCAACACGCCGCGAATGACCGGCGCTTTCGGAAAATTCGGCGGCGATTTCATGCTCACGCCGCACTTTGGAATCGGAGCAGAAACTGACCTCCGGTTTTCGCAGGGCGGCTACGCGGGCCTGAATTATCGGCCCGTGTTTTACGACTTCAACGGCATCTGGATGCCCCCAGCGCATCGGTTGAAGAGGGTCGTGCCTGAATTTCAAGCGGGTCTGGGCGCCGTAAATGTGAAGTTCTACGAAACTCAATCGTTCTGCAATGCGTTTACCGGTTGCAGTTCGCAGAGCAGCTTCGTCGACAGTTCGAATCACTTCCAGGTGCACCTGGCGGCGGGCGTGCGCTTTTATGTGACGGATCACCTGTTCGTGAGGCCGCAGGTAGACGCGCACTACGTAAACAATTTCTTCCAGTTCGGCAGTAATTGGGTGCCGGAATACGGCGCCTCGGTCGGCTGGACTTTCGGCGAACGCTAAACAACTTCGCTTTGTAATTGCGCCCCGGGGACATCTCCGGGGCCTTTTTTTGCTTTCGACCGTGGGACAATTTCGATGGATTGCAGCGACCGCTCCACATCGTCATTCCCGGCGGAACCGGGCACATCGGCACGCTTCTCGCCCGCCATTTCCACGAACAAGGCCATCTGGTGACCGTTATCGCGCGCTTTCCCAAAGCTTGCGAATGGCAGATGGTCCATTGGGACGGCCTGGAAATGGGGCCATGGGCCGAGACGCTCGACGGCGCCGATGTGGTCATCAATCTGGCCGGACGCAGCGTGAACTGCCGCTATAACGCGGCGAACCAGCGGCTCATCCGGCATTCCCGCATTTTTACGACGGCGCTGGTCGGCCAGGCAATCGCTCGCGCAGCGAAACCACCGCGCCTCTGGATGAACGCGAGCACCGCGACTATTTACCGGCATAGCCTCGATCGCGACATGGACGAAGCAAGCGGCGAACTCGGCGGAAACGAGCCGAACCTTCCGTCTACCTGGCGGTTCAGTATCGAAGTCGCGAAAGATTGGGAGCGCGCCTTTTTCGCCGCGCAAGCTCCGCAAACGCGCAAAATCGCTCTGCGAAGCGCAATTGTCATGAGCCCGGATGCCGGAGGCGCTTTCGATACCCTGCTGCGCCTGGTGCGATGGGGCTTCGGCGGCCGGTCCGGATCGGGACGGCAATATGTGTCGTGGATTCATGATGTCGATTTCATTCGCGCCATAGAGTTCCTGATCGAGCGAGAGGATTTCGATGGCGCAGTAAATGTCGCCTCTCCCTGCCCTTTGACGAATCGTGAATTCATGTGTTGTTTGCGGCGGGCCTGGTGTACCAGCTATGTCGGGATACCGGCGGCGGAGTGGATGCTCGCAGTTGGCGCGATTTTTTTGAGAACGGAAACCGAGCTTGTTTTGAAGAGCCGGCGCGTAGTTCCAGGACGGCTGCGCGATGCGAATTTCGAGTTTCATTTTCCGAACTGGCGCGGCGCCTGCCAAAACCTGGTGGCGCGCTGGCGTAGCCTGCATCTGGAAGATTGAAACAAATCATTGCGCTAACCTGAAAACGTAAATGTCAACAACGGTGTTGGACGCGCGTGGGATCCGCGGCGTGCGTTTTTGGGCTTCGACAAACGGCAAAAAAGCCGTGATGGCGGTCACCGGAGCTATTCTCTTTCTCTTCGTCGTATTTCATATGCTCGGAAACCTGCAAGTGTTTGAAGGCGCAGAGCAAATGAACTTCTACGGCCTCGCGCTGCGGCGTTTTCCGGAGGCTTTATGGGCGGTACGGATTATTCTTCTGGTCTCGGTAATTGCGCATATCTGGGCGTCGATCTTGCTGGCCGTTCAGAAGAAGAAAGCGCGGCCGGTTGGCTACGAAAAACGCAAGAATATCGCCTCCGACTATTCGTCACGGACGATGTATTGGAGCGGGCCGATTCTGCTGGCTTTCGTGATTTATCACTTGCTGCACATGACGACGGGAACGGTTCATCCGAATTTTCAGGAAGGCCATCCGTATGAGAATGTCGTAGCCGGATTTCAGGTTTGGTACGTATCCGCCTGGTACATCTTTTCCATGATTCTGCTGGGTTTGCACATCCGGCACGGCGCCTGGAGCGCATTCCAGTCGCTCGGGGCGAATCATCCTCGCCACACGCCGCTACTGAAAAAGGCGGCGATGACGCTGGCGGTCGTGGTCACGGCGGGATACATTTCCATTCCAGTCGCGGTCATGCTGGGGTTGGTTCGATAAATGGAACTCGATTCACGTATTCCTTCCGGTCCGATTGAGAAGAAGTGGGACAAAGCGCGCTTTGAAATGAAGCTGGTTAATCCGGCCAACAAGCGCAAGCATTCGATCATTGTGGTGGGTTCGGGTTTGGCCGGCGGTTCGGCGGCGGCGACACTCGGCGAGCTTGGTTATAAAGTAAGCTGCTTTTGCTTTCAGGATTCGCCGCGGCGCGCGCATTCGATTGCGGCGCAGGGCGGCATCAACGCGGCCAAGAATTACCAGAATGACGGCGACAGCGTTTACCGGCTGTTTTACGATACGGTAAAAGGCGGCGATTTCCGGGCGCGCGAAGCGAACGTGTACCGGCTGGCGCAGATCAGCGTCCACATTATCGACCAGTGCGTGGCGCAAGGCGTTCCGTTTGCGCGCGAATACGGCGGCGTGCTAGCAAACCGTTCGTTTGGCGGAGCGCAGGTTTCGCGTACGTTTTATGCGCGCGGGCAGACGGGGCAACAGCTTCTTCTAGGCGCGTATCAGGCGCTAGAACGACAGGTGCAGGCCGGCAGCGTGAAGATGTATCCACGCACCGAAATGCTGGATCTTATCGTGATCGATGGACGGGCGCGCGGCATCGTGACGCGCAACCTGGTGACCGGCGAAATCCAAACGCATCTGGCGGATGCGGTGATTTTGGGAACGGGTGGCTACGGCAACGTCTTCTTTCTTTCCACGAATGCCAAGGGGTCGAACGTAACCGCCTGCTGGCGCGCGCACAAACGCGGCGCTCTGTTTGCCAATCCGTGCTATACGCAGATTCACCCGACCTGTATCCCGGTTTCCGGCGACTATCAATCGAAGCTGACGCTGATGAGCGAATCGCTGCGCAATGACGGGCGGATCTGGGTTCCAAAACAGGGCCGCGACCGCCGGCCACCCACTCAGATACCGGAAAATGAGCGCGATTACTATCTGGAGCGGCGATATCCCAGTTTCGGCAATCTCGTCCCCCGCGATGTTGCCTCGCGTGCGGCCAAGGCGGTCTGTGACGAAGGGCGCGGCGTTGGAGAAACCGGCCTCGGTGTTTACCTCGACTTCGCCGAAGCAATCGAGCGGCTGGGCCGCCACACGATCGCCGAGCGCTACGGGAATTTGTTCGAAATGTATGAGCGGATCACCGGCGAGAGCCCCTACAAGCTGCCAATGCGGATTTACCCGGCTATCCATTACACGATGGGGGGGCTCTGGGTCGATTACCAGTTGATGAGCACGATACCCG
>JAICIH010000175.1 GCA_025924475.1 Bryobacteraceae bacterium | reverse complement strand
TGCGGCGCGTTGCGCAGCATCCGGCCGCGTTCGCGCAAAGCCTCGAGCACGAGCTTTACGTTGCCCTGCTGTAGATAGCGGACGCCGCCATGCACAAGTTTGGTGCTGCGGCTCGATGTACCTTTGGCGAAATCTTCGGCTTCGAGCAGCAAAGTTCTATGGCCGCGCGTGGCCGCTTCGAGCGCCGTTCCGAGTCCGGTGGCGCCACCGCCAACAACCACAATGTCCCACTGCGAAGTGCTTCCAATTTTGCGAAGAACGTCGCCGCGCATCATTGGCGGGCGCGCGCGAGTGCCTGGGACCAACCGGCATGGCGCGCGCGGCGCTCATTTTCATCGATTGCAGGTGTGAATCGTCTATCAGCCCGCCACTGCTTGGCAATTGTCTCCCGATCGGGCCAGAAGCCGACGGCAAGTCCCGCCAGATACGTAGCGCCTAACACGGTAGTTTCAGGGTTCGAAGGCCGTGTTACCGGAACGCCCAGCAGATCGGCCTGGATCTGCATGAGCAGATTGTTGCGCGCCGCTCCGCCATCCACGCGCAGCTCTTTCAGGGGCACCCCGGAATCGGTTTCCATGGCATCGATGATGTCGGCAATCTGAAAGGCGATGCCTTCCAGTGCGGCGCGGGCGATGTGAGCGCGATTCGCGCCGCGCGTCAGGCCGCCGATTGTGCCGCGGGCGTATTGGTCCCAATGCGGAGCGCCTAAACCTGAAAATGCAGGGACAAAATAAACGCCGGCCGTGTCGGGCACGCTCGCGGCGAGTTCTTCAATTTCGGCCGCACTGCGAATGATTTGCAATTCATCGCGCAGCCATTGCACGACTGCGCCCGCGATAAATACGCTGCCTTCGAGGGCATAGCTGGTCCGCCCATCGATTTTCCAGGCCACAGTTGTCAGCAGTTTGTTGCGCGAAGCCACGGGTTTTTCACCCGTGTTCAGCAGCATGAAACTTCCAGTGCCATAGGTACACTTCACCATTCCCGGCTGCATGCACATTTGTCCAAATAGAGCGGCTTGTTGATCGCCGGCAATACCGGCAATCGGAATGCCGGCGAGCACGCCGGAAGTTTTTCCGCACACTTCGCTCGAACCGACGACTTCGGGCAACAGGGATTTCGGAACGTTCAACAGATCGAGCAATTCGTCGTCCCACTGGCCGGTGTGTAGGTTGAAGAGCATGGTGCGCGAGGCGTTGGTGACATCGGTAACGTGCCGCGCGCCGCCGGTGAGTTTCCAAATCAGCCAGCTATCCACCGTGCCGAACGCGAGCTCGCCGCGATTGGCGCGTTCGCGCGCCCCGGGGACGTTTTCGAGCAGCCAACAAATTTTGCTGGCAGAGAAATAAGCATCAATCACCAATCCCGTTTTCTCTTGTATCTTCGGCTCGCTGCCTTGCTCGCGGAGCCGGTCGCAAAAACCGGCAGTACGGCGATCTTGCCAGACGATCGCGTTATGAATCGGCTCACCGGTCTTGCGATCCCAGAGAATGGCGGTCTCGCGCTGATTCGTGATGCCGATAGCGGCCACGGCATCCGCCTTAATGTCGGCCTGCGCGAGAGCTTCCATCGCAACGCCAAATTGCGAGGACCAGATCTCGACCGGATCGTGTTCGACCCATCCCGGCTGAGGAAAAATCTGGCGAAAAGGAGTCTGCGCCTGGCCATGCACGCGACCGTCCTGCCCCAGCAAGACAGCGCGCGAGCTTGTGGTGCCCTGATCGAGGGCGAGAATATAACTCACGAAAAGAGCGTACCAGTTAGGCGCTGATCGCGCCAACGAGCGGACTGCTCGCGACGGCGTATTCGCGCTTTGGCATGCGTCCGGCAAGGAAGGCGGCGTGGCCGGCTTCGATCGCCAGCTTCATGGCGCGCGCCATGCCTTCGGAATCCTGGGCTTCGGCAATTGCCGTGTTCAGCAACACGCCATCATAGCCGAGTTCCATGGCGACGGCCGCGTCCGAAGCGGTGCCGACGCCGGCATCAACAATGAGCGGGACTTCCGTAATTGCTTCGCGCAGAATTTTGAGATTTGTGACGTTCTGAATGCCAAGGCCGGAACCGATGGGCGCCGCCAGCGGCATCACGGCCGCAGCGCCCGCATCGATCAATTTGCGGGCGTTCACCAGGTCGTCGGTGGTATACGGCAGAACGACGAAACCTTCCTTTACCAAGATGCGCGTAGCTTCCAGGAGACCTTCGTTATCCGGAAAGAGAGTCTTCTGGTCGCCGATGACCTCGAGCTTGATCCAATTGGAAAGTCCCGCCTCCTGCGCAAGCCGCGCGGTGCGAACGGCATCCTCCGCCGTGTAGCAGGCGGCCGTGTTGGGCAGGATATGGATCTTCGAGCGATCGATGAAATCGAGCTCGGATTCTTTCGAACGGTCGGTCAGATTGACGCGGCGCACCGCGAGAGTGACCATTTCCGTCCCGGCGGCTGCATGACAGCGCGCCATGAGTTGCTTACTCCGATATTTGCCGGTACCCACGAACAGCCGGGAGCGGAAGGTACGCCCGGCGATCGTCAAACCATCTTCCATATGTCTACTATTATCGGCCCTGCCCTTCGGATACCGCTTGTCTCCGCGATCGGGGAACTTATTCGCCAGCATCCTGCGTAATATCGGAATATGACCGAACTGCGTCAGGCAGTGCGCATGCTCTTTAAGAACCCGGGCTTGGCTTTCGCGGCAATTTTGTGTCTGGCGCTCGGTGTCGGCGTCAATACAGCGATTTACACGGTAGTCAATGCCGTAGTGCTGCGACCGTTGGCCTTCAAAGATCCGGACAAGCTGGTCCGTATTTATACCGAGTTTCCCACCTACGGCAGCAGCGGCGGCTTTCACAAGTTCTGGATGTCGACTCCTGAGCTGCTCGATTTGCGGCGGACGACGCAATCCTGGTCAGCGCTCGAAGCCTACACGACCAACGGCGTGAATCTGTCCGGTAGCGGCGAGCCGGTGCGTGTAACGGCTGCAGCGATTACCGGCGGAATGCTGCCGATGCTCGGTGTGGCGCCGCAGATCGGACGGTTAATTGGCCCGGACGACGGACGTTTCGGCGCGCCCCTGACGTTGGTTCTTTCCGATAGCTTGTGGCGCCAGAGTTTCGCCGGCGCTCCGAATATCATTGGGCGCCAAGTGAAGATCAATGGCCTGACAGCAATTGTGGTTGGTGTAATGCCGCGTGGATTTGCCTTCCCTCCGGGCGAAACCGATCCACCCGAGTTGTGGTTGCCACAGCAGATCAATCCGGCCAGTCCCGGCGGCCGTTCGAATCACTTTCAGTCTGTTATCGGCAGGCTGAAGCCGGGCGTTACGATCCAGCGCGCGCAAGCGGAATTTGCGCGCATAATGGCCGAGCAAGGGCGGAACAAAACCCCGCATTATCACAACTTCGATCCGAAGTTCCATACGATTCTGGCGCTGCCTTATCATGATGAAGTCATCGGAAGTGTGAAAACCGCGATGCTGACGATGCTCGGCGCGGTTGGCTTTGTGCTGCTGATTGCCTGTGTGAATGTCGGCAATCTGCTGCTGGCGCGGGCCGAGGCCCTGCAGCACGAAATCGCAGTTCGCAAAGCGGTCGGCGCAACGATTTGGCACTTGGCGCGTCAATGCCTGATCGAAGGATTTGTCCTTGCCGCATTAGGAGCGGCGCTGGGATTGGCAGTGGCGTGGGGAGCGCTTCAGTTGATCCTGGTATTTAATCAAGGAAGCATTCCAAGAGCTGAAGAAATCGGCATCGACTCCGGTGTCCTCGCATTCACCGTGGCCGCCAGCTTTTTAACCGGCATCTTCTTCGGGCTGGCTCCGCTCGCACAATTCGCGGCGGGCTCCCAGGATTCTTTGAAAACCGCGACCGGACGGAGTACGGCCACTCGCGGCGCGCACGTGCTGCGGCGGCTGATGGTGGTGAGCGAACTGGCGCTTGCGCTGATTCTCCTGGTAGGCGCCGGCCTGCTTGTCCGGACATTCTGGAAGCTGCAGCAGGTGAACATCGGTCTCGATCCATCGCGCGTGGTCACTATGCGTTTAGCCCTCCCGCAGGGCCAGTATGCGCAGATGCCTCAGGTGAAGCAGCTCTGGACGCGATTGCTCGAGCGAGTAAACGCGATCCCCGGCGTGCAATCGGCTTCCGTGGCCTCGGGGTTGGCGCCGCTCCGGCCTTTGAATGCCAACGATATCAACGTTGAGGGCTACGTCAAGAAACCCGGTGGACCGGATCAAAACGTGGATTATGATCAAGCGGTCGCGCCCGGATATTTCGAGATGCTCCGTATCCCGATCATAGAGGGCCGGGCATTCGATGCACGAGACGGTGCCAGCGGCAACAAAGCGGCGATTATCAACCTGACGATGGCGCGCATGTTCTATGGCAACCAGAGCCCCATCGGCCGCCGAATTCGGGAAGATGCAGGCCCCAACGCTCCCTGGTACACCATTGTCGGCGTCGCCGCGGATGTCAAGAATCGCGGCATCGACAAACCCACAGGCACGGAGTTGTATTTTCCCTATTCGCAGGTCGACGGCGGAATTCGCTCTCTATATCTGGTCATCAAAACCAGCGGAGATCCACGAAGGCTTCTCCCGGCAATCCGCAAGCAAGTATCGGATCTGGATCCTTCTCTTCCCATCGCGCAGGTTCGCTTGATGGACGATGTTATTGAGGCGGCGAACGCCCGGCCGCGTTTTTTGACCGTGCTGCTCAGCCTGTTCTCCTTCATCGCACTCGCGCTTGCCGCTGTCGGAATTTATGGCGTGATGGCGTTCCTGGTGGCGCAAAGAACGCGAGAGTTCGGTATTCGCATGGCCATTGGCGCCGCCCCGGCAAGAGTGCTGCATCTGGTGCTCGGGCAAGGCATGCGTCTCGGACTGATCGGCGTGGCGGCCGGCGCCTTCGGAGCGTTTATGCTCACGCGATTTATGCGCCAGCTTTTATTCGACGTGCAGTCCTTCGATCCGTTGACCTTCATTGCAACCGCGGCGCTGCTTACGTTGGTGATCGCGGCTGCTTGTTACATTCCGGCAAGGCGCGCCACGCGCGTCGATCCTATGGTGGCTTTGCGGTACGAATAGGAGAAGATAACATTCCTGAACTACAGCAGACCGCTGCGCAGTTAGCGAGAAGAGCGTTCAAAACAGATGACGCAGCGGCATTTCGTCAACTGCTCGAAACCCATTCGGAACTGAGAGCAAAGATCAACGAGCCCGTATCCGATTTCGACTCGCCACTAATTACGCAGGTTCGCAGCCACGCCATGCTCGACGTGTTGCTCGAGGCGGGTGCGGACATCAACGCCAGAAGCCGTTGGTGGGCGGGAGGGTTCGGATTACTCGATTGCGCCGATCCCGAATTGGCTCGCTATGCAATCCAGCGAGGCGCGGCGATCACGGTCCATGCCGCCTCCCGATTGGCCATGCTCGAAAAGCTGAAGGAGCTGATCGAAGCGGATTTCGAGCTGGTGCACGCGCGGGGCGGCGACGGTCAAACACCGTTACACTTCGCCTCCACAATGGAAATCGCTGAATACCTGCTGAGCCAGGGCGCCGATATCGACGCACGCGATGTGGACCACGAGTCTACGCCGGCGCAGTACATGCTGCGAAAGCGTGCGGATGTCGCGCGATATCTGGTGCGCCGCGGATGCCGTACCGACATCTTGATGGCCACCGCACTCGGCGATATAAATCTCGTCAAACAACATCTGGATACCGATCCCGAGTGTATCCGCGTGCGTGTAAGCGATGAATATTTCCCGATGGTTGGCTCAGGAAAAGGCGGCACAATCTACCAGTGGGAACTGGGATGGTACGTCTCGGCGTGCCAAGTGGCCAAATCGTACGGTCATCTAGAGATATTTGAGTTGCTGATGGCCCACTGCTCCGCCGATGAAAAATTGCTCAATGCATGCTGGCTACACGACGAGGACCTGGTGAATTCTTTGCTCGCCCAACATCCCGATGTTGCTAGCCGTCTGCCTTCAGCGGCGCGACGGCATGTGGCGCACGCTGCGCGGAACGATGATGTCATCGCCGGTCGCCTGATGATCGTGGCGGGTCTGCCGGTGGACACATTCAGCCAGCACCATGCCACTCCGCTCCATTGGGCCGCCTGGCATGGGAATGCGGAGCTGGTCCGGTTGATCTTGAGGCATCATCCACCGCTCGAAAATGCGGATAACGATTACAAATGCACACCGCTGGCCTGGGCGATTCACGGATCGGAGAATGGCTGGCACCGGCAAACAGGCGACTATGTCGCGACCGTGAATGAGTTACTCGATGCCGGCGCCCGCTTTGGCGGCAAAGTGGAGGGAACCGAGGCAGTAAAAGAAGCGCTCCAAAAGCGCGGACTGGGATGAGACGTCGCTTTAAACGAGACCGGCTTCGGTAAACGCGCGCCAATAGATCGCAGCGAAACCGTGCTCGATCCAGAGATGAACCGGCCATGTTTTTGCAGGGACAACATTCCGGTATGCGATCTCGAATTGCGGCTTCCACACCGCTAATTCGACTTCGGCTCGCCACAAGGATCGGACGAGCACGAGGCCTGCTTCGGGGCCTGAGACGCACTTGCCTCTAGTGAAGCCGAGGAGTCGAGCTTGAATAACAGTGGCGCAGGCTTCCTCCAGCACTTCTCGGTGAAGTGTCTGTTCCCAGGACTCTTGCTTTTCGGGCCGGCCACCAGGCAGGCCCCAGCGTTTACGGTCATTGCCGATCAGAACCAGACCGCCGTCTGGCGTTAAGCAGATGCCGGCAGCGCCGTGCGGCGTTCCTTCCGGAACCGCCGATGCTGGATGCCAGGCTACGATCCAATCGCCGCCGCTCGCACGGATCGCGATTTCTTCACCATCTCGTGCCGGCGGAACTCTTTCAGTCAAAATCCCCTCACACTTTTTGGGGCCCGCCCTCATCAAACTTAGATAGCGCGTTACAAATAGTCAATGCCGGTCACCAATACGCTGGGGAAACAGTACAGCCCGGCAGTAGCAGCAAAGATCAAGCCGCTGCAGATTACGCCCGGCAGAGCTGCATCCGTATGGCCGGCCAGATAGGCATCGAGAGTTGCCGAGAGGAGCCACACCTGCATTATCAGCAACAGAATGATCAGAGCGGCGGCGCCATCGAGAGCTGTAGTACCGCGGCGCATGTCAGCTTTCCAGCAAATCGGTGAGCATGCCCATCGGCAGGCGCGCCAGCGCGCCCAGAATTACAGGTACGGCAACCAGAAATGCTGTTTCCGTTGCGATCAGATGGAACATTTTGTGTTTCCATCGTGGATTGTCCGATCGACGGCGTGGTTCAGATTCTGCGTCTTCAGTTTCCAGGGATGTGCTCACATAGCCCAGTGACTTTGGTCACCTAAACTGACAGTTAGTGGAATCCGATAGTCTTCCAGCAATATTGGCCATTTTAAGAGCTACGCAATTGTTCTCCGCTTTGAACGATGCGGAGCTTGCAGCATTCGCCAAGCGGACCGTTGTGAGGCGCTTTGCGCCGGGACAGATGCTATTTAGCGAAGGAGAGCCCTGCGAAGGCTTGTATGTGGTGGCTGCTGGACGCGTGCGCATCTTCAAAACATCCGCTTCCGGCCGTGAGCAGGTTCTAACCGTCGAAGGTCCGGGCAGTTCCGTTGCCGAGCTGCCGGTATTCGACGGCGGCCAGTACCCGGCTTCGGTCTCCGCGGTGGAGGATGCACAACTTCTTTTTGTTTCGCGCGACGATTTTCGCGCCTGCTGTTTGGAACATCCGGAAGTCGCTTTGAAAGTACTCCAGGTGGTCGGGGCACGCTTGCGCCGGCTTGTGGGAATTATCGAAGAGCTTTCGTTCACCACGCTGCGCCATCGTCTGATCGCATGGCTTTTGCGCGAAGCCGAAAGGCATGGCCGCCCCACTTCCGAGGGGACCGTGTTTGAGCTGGGCATGACGCACCAGGAACTCGCGGCTCACATCGGTACGGTGCGCGAGCTCGTCTCGCGCAACCTGGCGCGGCTGCAGGCGCAGGGATTTATCCACGCGCAGAGCCAGGAAATCACTATAGTGGATCGCGAAGGTCTGGAAGCAGATCTTGCTTCGACGGTATAAGGGCTCGCTCAATTTCCGCTTCCTGCAAATTCGGGTGACCAAAGTCACTGGCTTTCTCCCATTCAAAGCCTACTTTGAGATCAGAGGTAATGAAAATGAATCTCGATGGCATACAAACGATAGCGGAAATCGCCCGGCAATACCCAGCAGCAGTTCCTGTATTTGAAGCGTTCGGTATCGATTATTGCTGTGGCGGGAACAGACCGCTGGAACAGGCTTGCGCGAAACAGAAGGTTTCGCTCAACCTGGTTCTTTCGCATTTATCGAGCGCGCTTGTGACGCGCCCAAGCGAGGACGAGCGCCACTGGATGGTGTGCCCGTTGGCTGAATTATCGGCCTACATCATCGAGCAGCACCACGCCTATGCCCGGCGCGAACTACCGCGCCTGACAGCGCTCGCCGCGAAAGTGGAAACACGCCATGGCCATATGTATCCCGAAACGCATCAGATTTGCGAATTGGTAGCCGCCATGAGCTCGGAGATGGTCACGCACATGCTCAAAGAAGAACAGGCGCTGTTTCCGCGGCTGAAGATGGTGGAAGAAGCCGCACAGTCCGGAGCAGCACTTCCCCCGGCTTCGTACGGCACGCTGGTCAACCCTATCCGCCACATGATGAGCGATCACGACGATACCGGCCAGGCGCTGAAAACGCTGCGTATGCTGACGCGCGATTATCAGCCACCCGCCGACGCCTGCATGAGTTTTCAGGCCCTCTATCACGGTCTGGAAGCGCTCGAAAAAGATCTGCACCAGCACATTCACCTCGAAAACAACATTCTGTTCCCGCGCGCGATGGACTTCGAACGGGTTCATTAAGGGCCTTGGCCATGACCTCTGCGGTTCTCACGGCAAACCCGGCAGCGGAAGAGTCGTCCGCGCGTGAAAGAGCGCTCCAGAGACTTGTGACAGCCTTTATTGCGACTGGCCTTGTCTTTCTGCTGTTGCCGGGTACATTTCTAGGCGTCTGGAATCTGATCGCGATCAGCCATCAGCGTGCCGTGCATTCTTTTTCTTCCGCCTGGATTCAGGCGCACGGGCAAGCGCAGCTGTTCGGCTGGATCGGCACGTTTGTAATCGGCATCGGCTTCTACTCGCTCTCGAAAATGGGCCGGCTGAAGCCGTTTGTAGTGAGTCGCGGCTGGCAGAGTTGGGCATTGTGGACAGCTGGTATCGCGCTTCACTGGCTCGCCGGCGTGTACGAATGGCAGTGGCGAATGCTGCTTCCGCTTTCCGCGTTCCTTATGCTATCCGGCTTTCTGTTCTTCTTCTCCACGGTGCGGCAGCACCGGCCGAAACAGAGCCCGATTCCCGTGGTGCAGCCGAAGCAGATGTGGATGCGCCTGGTAATGTGCTCGACCTTCGCTTTTCTGGCGTGTCTGTTGCTGAACGCAGCAGGAGCAGTCTATGTGGCTAGCCGTGGCCTGTCGCCCACTTTGCCGTCCGCGCTAGATACGCGTTTGATCCTCCTTTCCGCCTGGGGATTTCTCGTCCTCACGGTTTGGGGTTTCAATGCCCGCTGGCTGCCGGTCTTTGCAGGACTACGGCAGCCCTCCGAGCGCGGCTTGAAAACGGCGCTTGCGATCCTGATTGCCGCGCTGGCCGTGGGGCTTGCCGGCGGCTCCATCGCTTGTGCAGCGCTGTTGATCGTTGCCGCGGCGGTTTCCACATGGTCACTTCACATTTTCGAGAAAAGCGTTCAGCCTGCCAAGATGCAGAACATTCATCGTAGTTTTCCATACTTCATCCGCGCCGCTTATGTTTGGCTGCTAATCGCCGCGGCGCTGGCCTTCGCTGCCGCTCTCTTCGACCGCAATGGAGGCGTAACGGGAGCGTCGCGCCACGCGTTAACGGTCGGTTTCCTCGCCACAATGGTATTCGCCATCGGCTGCCGCGTCCTGCCCGCGTTTTGCGGAATGAAAATCCTCTTCAGCCCGCGACTGATGTTCTATGCGCTGACGCTCTTGAATATCGGATGTTTTCTGCGCATCGTGTGCGAAATCCCAGCTTATGAATTAAACCAGGTGCTCGCCTGGCGCGTCCTTCCCGTTTCCGCAATTGCCGAGCTCGCAGCCGTTGCGCTCTTCGCCTCCAATTTGCTGGCGACATTCGCGCGCGCGCCCGCGTATTTGCAGACGCGAAAGGTTGATATATTGCGAGGTCTGGGGATGGCGGCCGCTTAACTACGATCCCGGTTCAATCGCCGTGGCTGAGCGCCCTGACTTGATGGCCCGCCAAATTCTGGAGCGTCTGGCGGGTGGGCGGTGCACCCCAGATGTCGCGGCTGTCCGCGATGCCAGAATTCAGGAAGCTCGCTCGCAACTTAGTGACGATTCGGACCGGCGACGATTCGATTCTCTTCTCCGAGCAGCCACACGCGTCTATCCTCTTCGAGAGGACAACGTGTTACTGACAGATAATCTGCCAGCCGGCCTGATCCGTCGTTTGCTCCTGGAAGCCGGACGTCGGCTCAAAGAGCACGGTCACCTCTATGATGCTCGAGATGTGGCTTGGGTTCGTGTGACCGAGTTGCGGAATGCGCTCTCCGAGCATGCAGCGGCCAACTTGAAGAAGCGCCCAGCCAAGAGGCGAGCCGAGCATGCGTGGGTCCGAGCCCATCCTGGGCCCCAAGTCCTGGGACCAGCGCCTTCGGATCCGCCGGATTTGCGTGGGCTTCCCCAAGCTGCTCGCCGAATCAATCGGGCCGTTATATGGGCGATGGGACAAGAGATTGGAGTCGCTCGCCCCGCCGCGGGTGAAGTCATCTCAGGGCTACCGGTGTGCGGCGGAAAATATAAAGGAACCGTGCGCGTGATTCGAGGGGAGCCAGACTTTGTACGACTCCGCCGAGTCGATGTGCTTGTCTGTGCAATTACTACTCCCGCGTGGTCTCCCCTTTTCGCCGTCGCAGGCGCTGTAGTGACGGATACCGGAAGCCTACTCTCTCACTCCGCAATTGTGGCACGGGAGCACGGCTTGCCCACGGTTATCGCGACCGGAAATGCCACTCGGAAGCTCCGCGACGGAGATGTCGTGATTGTTGATGGCGCGACTGGGTCTGTTGTCTTGGAATCTCAAGTCAGGCCGATTCAGGATTTGTCAACAAGCGCGGCAGAACTTCTGATTACGCCGCACGCGAGCGCACCTCTGCGCTCTCCGACGCCGGCCGCGGCTGCAATCCCGCCTTCGCCAGCACGGCGTAGACGACAAATCCGACAATGAAGCTGTACACGGCCGCCGGCTGCAGATACGGTTTCGTGTCGGCCGAAATGGGCAGGAAAGGCAGAATGCCGACTATGAATCCGGCCGCCCAAGCGAGATATCCCGCGAAATTGATTCCCTCGCGCGGTCCGGCCCACTTCTTTCCGGACAACCAATAATCCGCCGCCATGGCGCCGCAAATCGGTCCGAACGACGCGCCGATAATCGTAAATAGACCGATCAGGTTTGCCGCCGCTCCGGTGATCGCGAGCACGGCCGCAACGACCGCGCCCGCCATTGTGGACGTGATCCGAGGCACGCCGGGAATCATCGTAGCGAGGCTATTACCCGCAATGAACGAAGAAAAGCACATCGGGGCAACGGAGGCGACGGCGAACAGGAAGAACGCAATCTGCGCGAAACTGCCGGTTTGCGCGATCGCCGAATCGAACCGGAAATCCTGCACGCCGTAGAGAACGTGGGCGCCTGCAATCGAGAGGAGCGGAAGTCCTCCAGCCACCAGCACGGCGAGAAAAATTCCGATCCAGCCGCCCCAGCGGACATCTCGCGCATCTCTATTATTCATTCCGAAATCCACGCCGGCTGCACCCGCGGTCGCAAAAAAGCCCACTACGATCTGCACCAGCAGCATGAATCCGACGTAAGGACTGGGATGCGTGGGTACATACTGGGTTGCGCCGCCGGCGTTCTTCACAAACACCACCAGGATCATCAGCAGCGGAACGAAATTCAGATATAAAGCGAAACGCGAGACATATT
>JAICIH010000174.1 GCA_025924475.1 Bryobacteraceae bacterium | reverse complement strand
TATCAAGCAGATGTTCATCGCGGGCAGGGAAGTGAGCTTGGAATCGCGGCATACGCGCGAATATGAGAAGTGGATGAAGCGGCCGTAAGGCAACAAGACGGTAGGTGACAAGGTCGTTGCCGCTCCCTCACGGTCGCGGTTCTTTTATCAAACGGTCGTCTGCAAAGAACCGCGCGCGTTAGCAAGCGGAGTCAATGTCGCCGCAGCGCCCAATATGCGATTAACTACGCGTGCAGCGCAAGCCGGCAACCCAGAATGATCAGCGCCACCAGTAACCCGACGCGCAAAGGTTTTTGCGCAATGCGGCCGGCCAGCATCGATCCGGTAAATGCGCCGGCAAGACCGCCAATAACAAGCTTCAGCAGCAGTGCGCTATCGTAGTTTCCGGCTCCGACCTGAATAATGCTGCCGGTCGCGGCGAGGCCGAGGCCGAAGCACAAATCGGTGCCGATAACTTCAACCGCCGATAACGGCGTCATGCTGAGCAGCAGCAGCGAGCCCAGCGCTCCGGCTCCGGCGGAGGAAAAACCGACTTCAGCGCCAATCGGCAAAGCAAACCAGGGCAACAAACGGACACGGTCGCGATCAGGGCGCGGCGGCGCGGGTTTAAAAACACGATAAAGACGATACACGGCGGTGGCGGCGATCAGGCATCCGAGCACGGCATAGAGCGCGCCTTGATGCGGTCCATGTTTGAGACGATCGAGCGCCAGCGAGCCGGCTAAAACTCCGGGAATACCGCCGGCGAGCAGCCACCCGAGCACGCGCAGATTGACCTGGCGGCGCATCGCGTAAACCGGCACCGAAGCCACCTTCACAATCGCGCCAAAAGCTAAGGCTGTTCCTACGGCGGTAGGAGGAGAGACGCCCAGCAGCAGAATAAGCAGCGGAGTCGTCATCGTGCCCGCACCGACACCGGTAAGGGAAATAGCAAGCGCGATCGCGAATCCGAGAGCGATCTCCAAAATCAATTCCTTTGGTGGTTATCGGCCGCTGCTATGTGAATGCCGCACTCGAGCTTGCGTCCGGCCCAGCGTCCGGAGCGGGCGTTCGTTGGATCGCCAGGGAGCGCGGTGCAGGGTTCGCAGCCGATGCTGGTATAACCGGCGTCGTACAGCGGCAGAAGTGGAATGTCGTGCCCGCGCGCGAATGTCCAAACGTCTTTGTCGGTCCAATCGGCGAGTGGGCTCACCTTCAGCAGTTTTTTGCCAGACGGCAGCGGAAACGTATCGATCGCCTGCAGATTCGCGCGTGTGGGCGATTGCACGCGCCGTAGACCCGTAAACCAGGTATCGTAGTTCGCCAGCGCCGCGAACAGCGGGCCTACTTTGCGCAGCTTGCAGCATTGGTCCGGTTGCGTTTGATACAGGATTCCGAATTGCGATTCCTGCTCGGCAACCGTCTGCTCGGGCATGACGTTCACCAGATTGAGTCCGTAGCGCGTGGTCATCTCATCGCGATACCGATAGACCTCGTCGAAGTGATAGCCGGTTTCGAGGAACAAGACGGGTATCTTCGGCAGATGTTCGCGGACAAGATGCAGCACCACCATATCTTCGGCCTGAAAGCTGCACGTAAGGCACGGCTCGCCGCCTTGTTCGAGCGCCTGTGCAACCACATCGCTGGCTGTCGTCGTGATCATTTAGATCTCCCAATCCGATTCGCTGGTGTCGGCGCCGAAGGGGCGAATCTGCAAACGGCGCAGCAGGTGCCGCAGCGCTTCGAGCGCCTCGGGATCCTCTACCTGTAAAGGCTCCGCACTCTTTTCCGATGCGGTGAAGCCTTGTTCGGATGCCAGGATCAACGCACCATTTTCCAGTTTCCAGGAGATGCCCGCGAGCGGCTCGATGGCGGAACTCTCGGCGGCGCCCGTGATCATGCCCGCAGCCACAGTGGCATTGGTCGCCGGATCGATCAATATAAAACTGCCGGTGGCGCGGTTTTGCGTGTAATTGTCGAAGACGAAGGCGCGTGCGGTTTCGATGGTCACTTCGCCGATCGCGTTCAACTCCAGCGAATGGCCGGCTTCTTCTTCGAGCGTTTTTACGCTGATGCGCCGGTTGACGTGTTTGAGTGTGGCCCAGTCCTGCCGCGCCGCATGCTTCAGGCGGTAACGTTTGCCGGCTTCGGACGGTTTTTCATTCAGCCATACCAGCGTGGCCTCGATGGCGTGAGTCTTCTGAGGTGCGTGGTCGCGCGAAACGATAAAATCTCCGCGGCTCAGGTCGATTTCGTCGGTGAGCGTAAGCGTGACGGATTTGCCGGCCTCAGCGCTCTCCAGATCGCCATCGAAGGTGACAATGCGAGCTATGGTCGTTTCACGCCCCGACGGCCAAATTATCACCGGATCGCCGGGCCGCACACTGCCGGAGACAATGGTTCCGGCGTAGCCGCGAAAATCGTGACTCGGCCGCACCACGCGCTGCACCGGGAAGCGGAACGCCGCTGCCCGCATACGCCCGCCAACCGGCACGGTTTCCAGATGCTCCAGCAGGCTTTTGCCTTGGAACCAGGGCATGTTCTGGCTGCGCGTGACAATGTTGTCTCCGATGAGAGCGCTGACCGGAACGAAATAGGACTCTACCGCCGGAAAGCGCGTCAGAATTTTTCGGAAATCCGTTTCGATGCGGCGAAATACGGCTTCGTCGTAGCCGACCAGATCCATTTTGTTGATCGCAACCACTAACTGCTCGATGCCGAGCAGGCCCGCGATGTAGGCGTGGCGGCGCGACTGTTCGAGCACGCCTTTACGCGCGTCCACCAGCACGATAGCGAGCTCGGCCGTGGAGGCGCCGGTGACCATATTGCGCGTGTATTGCTCGTGGCCGGGCGTGTCGGCGATGATAAATTTCCGCTTCGGCGTGGCGAAGTAGCGGTAAGCAACGTCGATGGTGATGCCTTGCTCGCGCTCGGCGCGCAAGCCGTCGGTCAGCAGCGAGAAGTCGATGGCGCCGGCATTTCGGCCCGCTGAGGCTTTCGTTACCGATTCGAGCTGATCGTCATAGACGCTGCGCGAGTCATAGAGCAAGCGTCCAATGAGCGTGGACTTGCCGTCGTCCACGCTACCAGCGGTAGTGAAACGCAGCAGATCCTTTTTGCTTTCGAGCTCCAGGAACTCGTCGAAGGTGCTTTCAACCGGCGATGCAACGGCCGCCATCAGAAGTACCCTTCCTGTTTTTTGATCTCCATGGATCCGTCCTGATCATGATCGATCACTCGATTCTGGCGCTCTGAGCGGCGCACGCTGATCAGCTCTTCGATGATCTTCGGCAGCGTGTCCGCTTCCGAGCGAATGGCTCCGGTGCACGGGCTGCAGCCGAGCGAGCGCATGCGGCACATGATCATCTGCGGTTGTTCCCCGGGTAAGCGGCGCACGAACGGCTGCTCCACGGGCAGCAGCGAATCGCCCCGTACCAGCATCGGACGCGGTTTGGCGAAATAGAGCGGCACGATCGGTATCTTTTCCGCGTAGATGTACTGCCAGATGTCGAGCTCGGTCCAGTTCGAGAGTGGAAATACGCGCAGACTTTCGCCGGGATGGATGCGCGTGTTGAAGATATTCCAGAGTTCCGGCCGCTGGTTACGCGGGTCCCATTGGCCGCGTGTATCGCGGAAGGAAAAGACACGCTCTTTGGCTCGGGATCGCTCTTCATCGCGGCGCGCTCCGCCCATGGCGGCGTCGAATCCGCCTTCACGCAGGCCGTCCAGAAGAGATGTGGTTTTCAATGCGCCGCAGCAGCGCTGAGTGCCCCAGGCGAACGGATTCGCTCCCTCTTCCAGTGCGGCATGATTGGTGTGAACGATGAGTTTCAGACCCAACTCGGCGGTATAGCGGTCGCGAAATTCGATCATTTCGCGAAATTTGTATCCCGTGTCTATGTGCAGCAGCGGAAAGGGAACCGGGCCCGGATAAAACGCCTTTTGGGCAAGCCGCAAAAGGACGGAAGAATCTTTACCAATCGAATAAAGCAGCACGGGGCGCTGGCATTCGGCCACCACTTCGCGCATAATGTGAATGCTCTCGGCTTCGAGCTGCTGGAGATGACGCCAATGGGACACTACCCGTAGGGTAGCACAATCCCTAGTATGTTGATAGACAAGGCATTTTGGCGGAAAAAGTCTAGCGGCGTCGTCCGAGTAGGACGACGCCGCTATAAAAGGGCGAATTAGCTAGGAGGTTTTTAGCGATCGCCCAAGGCAGTGACGCTTTCCGAGGCCACGCCGCCTCCAGCTCCCCAGACCGAACGAGCGCCCCAGACGGCTCGAGCGCCCCATACCGACCGTTCCGCCGAATCACTCGATTGACCCCAAGCCGACCGGGCTCCCCAAATCACATCGGTATCGCTGCTCAACACGGACGCGCCCCAAACCGCGCGCGCACCCCAGGCGGAGTGAGCGCCCCAGGCCGAACGATCATCCCAGACCGAGGATGGATCGTAGGCGAGAGTGACGTTGCCGCTGAGGCTGTCGTAGTTGGCGATTGGCGACATCGCATTGCCGCCGGCAGGCGCCTGGTTGATAGCCGCGAGTGCGGCTTTCAGGTCCAGATAGCCGGCGCCGATTGTAAAAATGTCGTAGTAGCTGACATAGTTCTCGCCGTTATCGGTGACCATGCTGGAATTCGGAAATGTCTTATAAGCGGTCGCCATAAGGAGCGCTTTCACCTGGTCGGGTGTCAGGCTCGGTTTGGCGTCGAGCAAGTCGGCTACCGCGCCGCTGACTACTGGAGTTGCCATGCTGGTACCGCTAAGAGTGAAGTAGCTGTTCGAGACGCCGGTGGGCTTCAGGAACAAAAGGGCGGATTGGTAATACGAGTTCTCGACACGGTTGTCGGGATATTCGGAGGGAAGTGTTGCGCCATGCGCCAGCAGCGACACAACCTGATTACCGGGCGCCATGATATCGGGCTTGACCACATGATCGATCTGGGTAGGACCTTTAGAACTGTAGCTGGCAACCAGATCGTCCGTGCGCGATGGAGTTCCCATGCTGCGCATCGCGCCGACCGTAATGACATACGGATCGTTGCCGGGCGACATGATCGTGCCGTAGCCTTCGTTGCCGAAGGAATTGTCACGGCCCTCGTTGCCGGCAGCCACCACCACCACGATACCGGCTTTCCAGGCGGCTTCGACGGCCTGACACAGCGGGTCCTGAGCATAACTCTCATAAACCGGCCGGCCGAGCGATAGGTTGATGACGCGGATGTTGTACTTGTTCTTTAGTGCAATGGCCTGGTCGATGGCGGCGATCACGCTGCTGTCGCTGCCGTTGCCATTGGCGTCGAGGACACGGAAATTCAACAGCTTTGCGCCGGGCGCTACACCGACAAAGGATCGCGTGCATTGGAGGCAATTCGAGCTGGCTCCATTCGAGGCAATGATGCCGGCGACGTGCTGGCCATGACCGTACGCATCGTTGCCCTTGCCGCCCACGAAATCCTGACTGTAGACGATATGTGAGCCAAGGCCCAGCAACCCACCACCGAGATTCACGTCCGGATTGATGCCGCTGTCGAGAACGGCCACGCCGATTCCCGATCCGTTATAGCCGGCCTTCCAAACGGAGGCGGCATTCACGGCGGCAGTGCTGTTATCCAGCTTGGCTGTCAACGGGCGATCGGGAGAGATGTAGAGAACGTTGGGATTCGCGGCGAGCGTCTGCAGCGATGAGACAGGCACCGTGAGAACGGTAGCATTGATTGACGTCAATACACTGCCAACTAAATTTAATAACGAACCCACCAAGCCGCCGAGGAGGCCGTTGCCGCCGAGGAGGCCGCCGCTGTAGCTGGTATCGGCGGTGGGTGCAGTTTTCCACCGAACGATCACCTTGGCTGTCGAATGCGGGTCGAGTGTGGCGAGATCGGGCGACAGCTTGGATGATTGCGCCCAGGCCGCCGAGCAAGCCAACAGCAAACCGCCGAGCCAAACCTTTTTGAACATAAACGATATTCCTTTTCCAGAACCGATATTGGTGAATTTCTGTAGCACTTTTGTAGGTAACTGAAGGGCATATCGACGCTAAAAATTGCCTGTTTACCAGCGGCGCACTCTAAGCCGTGCGGGGTATTTCCCTGTGTTTTCAGCGCGCCACGGACGGTAGCGGAGCGATCTCAAACTGCGCGATGAAGTGAAATGTACTGCCTGCATCGACTTGGCTTTCGACTCTATCTGCTTACCCATTAGGGCCATTATTTGCGAGGAGATAGTAAGTTCTAAGCTCACCGCTGAAGGCCAAAAAAAAGCCGGTCTGGTGTTGGCCGAAGCCAACGCCGAACCGGCTGTAAAGGCACTTAAGAGAAACCGTTACTGATCGCCGTTTATCGTAATGCTTTCGGCGGCTACGCCTCCGCCAGCTCCCCAGATTGATCGAGCACCCCAAACGCCGCGAGCACCCCAAACGCCGCGGGCGCCCCAAACACTGCGCACACCGGAAATGGAGTCCGCGCCCCATACAGATCTATCCGCCGATGTCTCGGTTTGTCCCCAGGGCGCCTGAGCGCCGCATATCAGTTGATCGCCGCTAAGAACGGATGCGCTCCAAACCGCCTCCGCACCCCATACGGAGCGCGCTCCCCAGACCGAGCGGTCGGCCCATACAGAAGCGGGATCGTAGCTCATGAACACGCCACCGGTGGCGCCATCATAAGTAGCAACAGGCGATAGCGCGCTACCACGAGTGGGTACTTGATCGATCGAGGCTAAGGCCGCCTTCAGATCCAGATAGCCTGCGCCAATGGTAAAGATATCGTAGTAACTTAAGTAATTCTCGCCGCTGGCCGAATCCACTACGTTACTTGAGAAAGGAAACGCCTTATATGCTGTTTCCATCAGTAATATCTTGACTTGGTCCGGTGTTAATCCGGGCTTGGCTTGCAGCAAATCGGCTACCGCCCCTGTCACAACAGGGGTGGCCATGCTAGTACCGCTTAGCGTAAAGAAGTTCTTGGAAGTGCCTGTGCTTGCCTTGCCGCCGGATCTGAGATACACGTTTTCGACGGCATTTCCGGGATATTCAGAAATAAGGTGTGCCTCTTTCGCGCGCAGGGAAACCACTTGATTCCCAGGAGCTACGAGGTCGGGTTTTACAATGTGATCTACCTGCGTTGGCCCTTTGGAGCTATAGCTGGCGACCAGATCGTCGCTGCGATCGGGAGTTCTCATGCTTCGCATCGCGCCGACGGTGATCACATAGGGGTCGTTGCCGGGCGCCATGATTGTGCCATAACCCTCGTTGCCGAAGGAATTGTCGCGCCCGTCGTTTCCGGCCGCTACTACTACCACAATGCCCGCCTTCCAAGCTGCTTCCACTGCCTGGCACAGCGGGTCCTGCGTATAGCTTTCATACACTGGCCGGCCAAGAGATAGATTGATGACCCGAATATTGTATTTGCTTTTTAGAGCGATCGCTCGCTCGATGGCCGCGATAACGTCGCTATCTCTGCCGTTCCCGTTTTCATCAAGCACGCGCAGATTGACCAACTTCACATCAGGCGCGATTCCGATCATTGCTCTCCGGCAGTCCGGACAAATAGTGCTGGCGCCGTTGGAAGCGATTATGCCTGCTACATGAGTACCGTGACCGTACGCGTCGAAGCCGTCGTCCTTTTGTTTGACGAAATCTTCTTTGTAAACAACGTGCATATCTGGGCCGCCGCCGCCCAGATCGCCGCCCGTGACGATTCCGCTATCGATAACAGCGACACCTATGCCGGTACCTTTCCAGCCGGCCCGCCATGCCGCCGGAGCATTCACCGCGGCGGCGCTGTTATCGAGTTTGCCGCTCAACGGCCGGTCGGGGGAGATATACCGCACATCCGGATCGTCAGCTAACGAATCCAAAGCAGAAGCAGGAACTGAATAGGCGCCAGCATTTATGGACTGTAAGGTCGAGCGAAGCGCGCCTCCGTGCTTCTTGATTTTCTGGTGTTTAGAATCGTTCGCGTCGCTATTCCACTGAACGATAACTTTCGTTTCCGACTTCGGATCCAGATCTTTCAGATCAGGAGATAACTTATGGTGTCCCTTCGCCCAGAGTGTCGAACACGCAAGCGCGATGAATCCGTAGTATTTCGCTCCGTTCAACATAGAAAAAATCTTCTTAGGTCGGCCCGTTATGTAGCTCATGAATTTTCCTACTGAGGCGCATATCGACGGTGGAGATCCTGAGTAGGACCATCGGCGCACTCTAAGCCGTGCGGGGTATTTCCCTGTGTTTTCAGCGCACCACGGACGGCAGCGGAGCGATCTCAAACTGTGCGGTGAAGTGAAATGTACTGCCTGCACCGACTTGGCTTTCGACCCATATCTGCCCACCCATTAGGGCCACTATTTGCGAGGAGATAGTAAGGCCTAGGCCCGTCCCGCCGTAGCGGCGCGTAGAAGAAGTATCGGCTTGGGAAAACGCTTCGAAAATCGCTCTTTGCTTTTCTTCGGCAATTCCGATGCCTGTATCGGTGATGGAAAAGCGAAGCAGGGCTTTGTCCGCGTGCAACTCCTCAGGAATAGCGGAGAGCAGGATGCCGCCTTCGGCCGTAAACTTTACGGCGTTGTCGATCAGGTTCAGAAGCACTTGCCGGAGGCGAATCGCGTCGCCAATCACGCACTCCGGGAGAGCTTCATCCGCATGCACTGCCAGCGACAGGTTTTTCTGCCGGGCGGATGGCTCGAGCGATCTGACCAGCTCATCCAGAGAGCTTCGAAGATGGAATGAAACCGGCTCGAGCTTCATCTTGCGTGCTTCTATTTTGGAAAAGTCGAGAATGTCGTTGACGATTGTCAAAAGCGAATCGGCCGAGGCCTTCACGATTTCCAGGCACTCCCGCTGGTCGGGCTCGAGCCGCGAATCGAGTGTAATTTCCGTCATCCCGAGAATGCCATTGATAGGAGTGCGAATCTCGTGGCTCATGTTGGTGAGAAACTCGCTCTTGGCGCGGTTGGCGGCTTCCGCTTTCAGTTCGGCTTCCCGGCGAATACGGACCTCCTCCGCGAGCGACTTCGTACGTTCTTTCACGCGAATTTCCAGCTCATCGCGCGATTGACGCAGTTCGGCTTCGCGCTCGCCCAGAGCAAAGGTGCGCGCATCCACCAATTGCAGCAGCTCAAACTGGCGCCTGCGCAAATGCCGTACGTGGAGCTTGTGCGCCGCATACCCAAGGGCGCCGGCGATGGCGGCGAGAAACAGATAAAACGCCCACGTCTGATAAAAGTGCGGCTCGAGCGTGAAAGAGATGCTGGCGCCCGTAGGACTCCAGACGTCGTCCTGATTCGCAGCGATTACACGAAAACGGTAGGGCCCCGGCGGAATATTGGTGTAGTAAGCGGCGCGGCGAGTGCCGGCATCGGTCCATTCCTTATCGAAACCCTCGAGCATGTAGCGAAAGCGAATCTTTTCGGGCGCCTCGAAGCTGAGGCCGGTAAATTGAAAATCGAGTTTGCCGCGGCCCGGAGGAAGGTGCGCCGGGGCGCTGAGATCTATTTCTTTTTGATCTACGAGGACGCGCTCGATGGCAACCAGCGGCGCCGCTCGATGTTTCGCCAGATGCGCCGGATCCACCATCGCTAGGCCTTTGACCGTGGGAAAACATAGCAGACCGCGTTTGGTCCGCCAGCCGGCCGGCTGAAATCCGCCGTTGCATTCCCGGCTTCGCAGCCCTTCATTGATTCCGTACACCGTGGATGAAATCGTTTTACGGCGTCCGTCGGCGACCGCCTCCAGATCGCTTTTGCTCACGGCAAACACACCTTTATCGGAACTCATCCAGAGATGGCCGAGCCGGTCATCGAGAATCGCGAATACGACGTTGTCGAAAAGGCCATTGGCGGTTGAGTAATTGGTGAATTTTCCGTTGTGGAAGCGGTTCAGCCCACCGCCATTCGTGCCGAGCCATAACGTCCCATCCGGTTCGCCACGGATAGACCATACGATGCCATTCGATAGACCATCCCGCGTCGTATAAGAAGAGAATTTCCCGTTTTCGAGCTTATTCAACCCGCCGCCATTGGTGCCGACCCAAAGCACGCCATCGCTCCCCTGATAAAGCGAAAGGACAAAGTTATTCGAGAGGCCGTCCTGGGCGCCATAGGTAACGAATTGCTTGCCGTCGAAGTGATGGAGTCCTTCGCGATTGCCGGCCCAAAGACTGCCGTCGCGGGCGGTGTACAGGCACATCACGAAGTTATTCGACACACCTGCGCCGAAGCTGACTGGCGCGAACCGGCCGTTTTGGAACCTGGCCAGGCCCTTGCTTGTGCCGGCCCAAATAGTGCCTTCGCCATCCTGGGCGATCGAAAAAACCAAGTTATCCGGCAATCCTTCTTTCGTGGTGAAAAGGACCATATGGCCGTCCTGCCATTTCGTGAGTCCGTGATCGGAGCCCATCCATAAAGCGCCATCCCTGTCCTCGTAGACAGGAAGGACTAAGTCGGTTGGAAGACCTTCGCGCATGCCGATCGCCGTAAACGGAGCATCCTTTAAGCAATCGAGTCCGCCGCCGGCGCCCCCCACCCACAACTCGCCCTCCCGTCCTTCCAGAATCGACCACACGCCTGTGCTCGAGAGTCCGTCCTTTTGCGTGAACGATGTGAATTTGCCATTCGAAAAACGATCGAGTCCACCGTCCAAGGTTCCGAACCACATAGTTCCGGCGCGGTCTTCATAGATAGATAAGATGGTGTCGCTGGTCAGGCCGTCTTTGCGGCTAAAGTGAGCGACCGGCCCCATCCCCAGGCGATCGATTCCACCCTCGTTGGCGCCCAGCCAGACATTTCCGCGCCGGTCGACATAAGTCGCGCGTACATAATTGCTGGCGAGTCCGTCTTTGGTCCCGAGCGTCAGGAATTTCCCTTGAGAAAACCGGCTCACACCACCGTGCGTGCCAATCCAAAGCGTTCCGGACTTATCGCCCGAGATAGAAAATACGGCATCGTCCGCAAGACCGTCTGACTTGCGAAACGTACGGAATTGGCCCTTTTCCAGACGGACGAGGCCACCCCCATCCGTACCAATCCACAACACGCCGCGGCTGTCTTCGTACAGGGCGAGAATGGAGTCGCTCGAAAGACCCGCGTGGACGTCGAAAACTCTGAATTTCCCCTGCGAAAGGCAAACGAGTCCTCCGCCGTGCGTGCCGATCCACAGGTTGCCGGCGCGGTCCACCAACAAGGCGCGAATTTCGTTGCTGCGCAGGCCCGGTATGGCGTGCTGATCGAAAAGCGTGAAGTGAACGCCATCGAAGCGGGCCAAGCCACCCTCGGTGCCCAGCCACAGATAGCCGTCCGGAGTCTGGGCTATGGCCAGAACAGAACTTTGCGGAAGGCCCGAATCGGTCTGCCAAGTGCGATGAACGTATTGTGTCAGTGCTTTGGACGGGTCCAGGCTGGCGCGCGCCGATAGCGCTGCGGCAAGCAACGCCGTGAAAGCGAGGCAACCCTTCCGAATGGCAGACACGTATTAGGTCTCCCTTGATGCATCGGCCAATTAGCGATAAAACCTTAGGCCTATCAGGGGTTGGTCCTGTATGCTCGGCAGGCTAACAGCGCCTTGGGTATGGATTTGTTATCGCTCGCTATACACCGCTTTCGAGGAGGCCCGAGCTAAGGACTGTGCGGCACACTGCCTGGGGCTGGAACATCGTTTATTCTGCCCTTGGCCCAGTCACGAAGCACGATTCCGTTTTTTAGGTGCAGAGCAGCTTTGTCCTTCGTCGTCACAGGATCAATGTCGAGCAGGGCGTCAGGAACGCCCCGGTGGCTCGTCGGATCTATAAGCTCTCGTTTCTGGGTGTCGGGAACTCCTTTGCTATCCCACTCCGTGCAGACATCCCATTGTTTTTGTGGGTCGAACTGACAATGGACCCAAAAATAAGACCGGTCTGTAAGAGGGACCAGTACAGCGCTCGGTGCAACATTTTTCGGAATTGCCATTACTGCAAACTTCTGCACCCAGTGTTGCCGAACCGATGCTGAGCAGGCGGAGTTTGAGAATACATCATTTGAGTAATCTTCCTTCAAATGCATTTCCCTGCCATCCGGTCTGATGATCCAAATTGAGCCGCGCTGGTAGCGTATTGACACTGGCTTGCCGGCAAAATTGAATATCTTCGAGGAATCATACATCCAGACTGGATCAGCACCGCGACTG
>JAICIH010000173.1 GCA_025924475.1 Bryobacteraceae bacterium | reverse complement strand
ACGCTCGCGGTGAACCAGAACATGCGCTATGACCAATCGATTGTGGCGCTGAAGACGCTGCTTGTGCGCGGGGATCTCGGTGTACCGGTTCTCGGCACGATCGAGATGCGTGCCGTGCCGCATTGGCAGACCTGGCTGCGCGAATACCGGCGACTCACGTTGCTCAACATGAGCATTCATCACATCGATTGCTTCCGTTATCTGTTCGGCGATCCCGAATCAATATTCGTCAGCGTGCGCAAGGACCCGCGCACGCATTTCGAGCACGAAGACGGTATTTGTTTATACATCCTCGAATATTCGGACGGCCTGCGCGCCACGGCATGGGACGACACCTGGGCGGGTCCTCGTACCGAGCGCGACGATTTGAAGCCATACATCAAATGGCGCGTCGAAGGTACCGAAGGCCTCGCCGAGGGAACGATTGGCTGGCCGCATTATCCGAATCGCTCGCCCAGCACGCTGACGTATACCACGGCGGCTCGTCCCGGGCTGTGGATCACTCCGCGCTGGCCGGAAGTATGGTTTCCCGATGCCTTCCGCGAGCCCATGACGGATTTGATGAACGCAATCGTGTCCGGCGCGCGGCCGGCTACCGATGGCGCGGACAATTTGAATACCATGGCGATCGTTGAAGCAGGCTACCGCTCGATTCGCGAGCGGCGCGCCGTTCCCATTGCGGAGATCCTCGAATGCGGTCCTCTTCCCCGCCCACGGTAAAAGATATCGCCGCTCGCGCCAAGGTATCGGTCGGCACCGTCTCGCGCGTGCTGAACCGCCATGCGGATGTAGATGAACGCTTGCGGGCGCGTGTGGAAGCCGCCGTGCGGAAACTCGGCTATCGCCGCCATACGAAAGCGCGTCACGTGGCGCAGGCCAAACCGCGTGTTGTCGGCTTGGTTTTATGCAACGATCAAGGCCTCGGGCCGGCGCAATCGCTGCTGTTGTTGGGCGTCGAAGAGTATTGCGCGCAAGCCGGCTATGGTTTGTTATTCGCGCGGCATCAATTTTCGGCAGACAGCTTGAGCTTTCCGGGTATTGCCGGGACCTGGGGATTGGCCGATAGCGTCATCGTGGCCGGCAGCATTTCTCAAAACGTGCTGGCGGCGTTCGCCGAGCGCGGCCTGCACTGCGTGCTACTCGCGAACCATCTCACCGAGCCGCTCGCAAGTGGACTAGCCGGCAGCAGCGTGCAATATGACGACGAGGGCGGTTGTTATGAAGCCACTCGCTATTTGGCACAGTTGGGCCACACCGATATCTGGTATATCGGAGACGCCTCGCGGCTATGGCACAAGAACCGCTGCAACGGCTACGCGCGCGCGATGGCTGAGTTGGGGCTCGAGCCGCATGTTCATACCATCGCTCTTTCGGACGACGAATTCGAGAACGGTGACGCCGCCATCGCCTACATTCTCGAGCAGCGTTGGCCCGCGACAGCTATACTGGCCGCTTCCGACGGTTTGGCATTGGGCGCGCGTGAGGGTCTGCGGCAGCGCCGGCGCGAAGTACCCAAAGACGTCAGCGTGATTGGCTTCGAATACCGGATCGACCGTTCGCGCGGCTCGAATTTTACCAGCGTTTCGGTGGACATGGCTCAGGTAGGCCGCGAATTGGCGCGTCTGGCGATTGCACAAATTGAATCGCCCTCGGCCGAATACCGGCAGGTCGTAGTACCAGCGATTTTTGTGAAACGCAGCACCTGTCGCCCGCTGCGCAAAGAGGAGCACATGCTTTTGTGATGAAACGTATCTATGGATTCGTCCTGTTCGGCATTGCCGCACTGGCGCTTTGGGCTGCGCAGCCCGACAATTCCACCGGCCGCGACTGGCCGATCGTGAATGGACCCGGCGGCACACATTACTCGACGCTCACTCAGATTGACCGCCAGAACGTGAGCAAGCTCCAGGTCGCCTGGCGATTCGATTCCGGCGACGAGTTCAAGGGATCGGAGATCGAGTGCAACCCGATCGTTTTGGATGGCGTGCTGTATGCGACCACACCCAAGCTGCGCGTGATCGCGCTCAATGCGGCTACCGGCAAACTGATTTGGGCATTCGATCCGCATCATGGCACGGCGATTACAGCCAAGCAGCGCAATCGCGGCCTCACTTATTGGGGCAGCGGCGATGAGCGCCGCCTGTTTGTCGGGGTCGGCAAATATCTTTATGCGCTTAGCGCGAAAACCGGACAGCCGATTCCCAGCTTCGGCGAAGAAGGCCGCATCGATTTGCTCGACGGACTTGGTGAAAATGCTAAGGCATTGACCATCCAGGCGACGAGTCCGGGCGTCGTCTACAAAGACTTACTGATCCAAGGGACCCTCTCGGCCGAAGATCTTCCCGCCGCTCCCGGACATATCCGCGCTTTTGACGTACATACCGGCAAAATCCGCTGGATCTTCCACACCATTCCGCAGCCGGGTGAGTTCGGATATAAGACGTGGCCGAAAGACGCCTACACGCGGATCGGCGGCGCGAACTCCTGGCCCGGTATGACACTCGATCCCAAAACTGGGTTGGTGTTTGTGCCCACCGGTTCGGCCGCGTTCGACTTTTATGGCGCGAACCGCCTGGGCGACAATCTGTTCGCTAATTGTCTGCTCGCGCTCGACGCTGAAACCGGCAAGCGCGTCTGGCATTTTCAATTCGTGCGGCACGACGTTTGGGATCGCGATTTACCAGCTGCGCCGACTCTCGTGGAAGTCCGGCAGAATGGCCGCGTGATTGATGCCTTGGCGCAGCTCACGAAGTACGGCCGTCTATGGCTGTTCGACCGGCGTACGGGAAAACCGCTGGTAGATTACGAAACGATTCACACGCCGAAGAGCGACGTCGACGGAGAAAAACTCTCCGCAACACAAGTTCTTCCCACGGAGCCGGAGCCCTATGCGCGCCAGCAGGTGACGCCCGAGATTCTTACGAATCGCACGCCCGCCGCTCATGCGGCCGTTCTCGCGCAGTTCGAGAAGCTCAGCAGCGGTCCGCAATTCACGCCGCCGAGTTTCAAAGGAACCGTTATCTTTCCCGGATTCGATGGAGGCGGAGAATGGGGCGGAGCGGCTTGGGACCCCGAGACCGGCATTTTATATGTCAATGCCACCGAGATGGCATGGATACTGCGTTTGGTGCCTCGCCGGTTCGGCACTGAGGCGCTGACTGGCTCAACTCTATATCGGCAGAACTGCTCGGGCTGCCATCGACTAGATAGAAAGGGCAGTCCGCCCGAATTCCCTTCCCTGGAAGACATTGGAGCGCGCATGAACCGCGATCAGATCCGCGATATGGTTCTGCACGGAGGCGGCCGTATGCCCGCATTCGCTCAGATCGGCGACGGATCCGTGGATGCGATCGTCGAATATTTGACTAATGGCAAAGACGTGCGCCTCGATGGAGCGGAACATCCCAAGACGACCCGATTCTCGCCGCTCAAGTACGGCATTGACGGTTACAATCGCTGGCTCGATCCTGATGGCTATCCGGCGGTGGCTCCTCCCTGGGGAACGCTGAACGCTATCGATCTGAATACTAAGAAATATGTCTGGAAAAAACCCTTCGGCGAATACCCTGCGCTCGCCGCACAAGGGCTGCACAATACGGGCTCTGAAAACTATGGCGGCGGCGTGATCACTAAGAGCGGTCTTTTCTTCATCGCTGCGACCACTCACGATTCGAAAATTCGCGCCTTCGATAAGGCGAATGGCGATGTTCTGTGGGAAGCAACGTTGCCAGCAGCGGGCAACGCAACTCCCGCGGTCTATGAAGCGGACGGCCGCGAGTTTGTCGTGATTGCCGCGGGCGGCGGCAAATGGGGTGAGCCGAGCGGTGGCAGCTATGTAGCGTTCGCGCTGCCGAAATAGTTTCAAACGACTATCAGATTCTGACAGCTAGTCCGTTATCTGATCACCCAATCGCTGCTTACGATATACTCGATTGCCGACGCTCATGCCGGCATCGAACCGCATTCCACCGCTCCGTCTGCCGCTGCTATTTACGATTGCCCTCTGCGGTTTTTCTTTTATTCCATGGGTTCGTGAAAACCTGCGGCTCGCCGCGTCATTCTGGGCCGCTGTTGCCGGATTGCTCGTTTACATTTTTGTTTTGCACCGGAAAGTCGCGCGATCGGGCCGTGTGCTGCGCTATGAATACGTCCCCAGGCGAGTGCATTATGTGCAGCTCACCATGCACAGCCTTATCTACATTTATTGGGGCTGGTATTGGCGCGAGGTGTATCACTACATTCCGCTGCTGATCGCGCAAGTTGTCTTTGTTTATGCCTTCGACATGCTGGTGTGTTGGTCGCGCCGCGATAAATGGCTGCTCGGCTTCGGTCCCATCCCGATCGTTTTCAGTGCCAATCTTTTTCTGTGGTTCAAAGATGACTGGTTCTTCCTGCAATTCGCGCTGATCGCAACCGGTGTCTTGTGCAAGGAATTCATTACCTGGAACCGCGAAGGCCGCCGCACGCACATCTTCAACCCTTCGGCTGTCGCACTTTTTATTTTTTCGGCCGGACTGCTGATCACGCAGAGCACGCACATTACCTGGGGTGAGGAAATCGCCGTCACGCAAAGCCGCCCGCCGCATATTTATCTGGAAATATTCCTGCTCGGCCTGGTCGTGCAAGCGCTGTTTTCGGTGACGCTGGTGACGTTATCCTCGGCTGCCGTGCTGGTGGCGTTGAATCTCGCCTACACCGGGTGGACAGGCGTCTACCATTTCGTCGATTCGAATATTCCCATTGCGGTCTTTCTCGGTTTGCATCTGCTGGTGACAGACCCGGCGACTTCCCCGCGCAAAACCTTCGGCAAAATTTTATTTGGCTCGCTATATGGCGCGGGCGTGTTTGGAATGTATGCCGTTTTGGGCCGCTTCGGCCTTCCCACCTTCTACGATAAGCTGCTGTGCGTGCCGCCGCTCAATCTGCTGGTGCAAGCGCTCGATCGCGCCAGCGAGGTATTGGCTGCCCATTGGCGCCGGCTACCCGCCTGGAATCCGCGCCAGGCCAATTTCGCATACATGTCGGTTTGGATCCTCTTGTTCAGCGTGTTGATGATGACCGGCTTCGTCGGCAGGCGCCATCCTGGAGCCAACCCGGAATTCTGGCGCATGGCCTGCGAGCAGAACCGGCGGTACGCCTGCGAGACCTGGATGCACACCATCCATCTCCTATGCCAATACAACTCCGCTAATGCTTGCTTCTCCGAAGGGCTCGCTCTCTATGAAGGCCGCGCCGCTCCCCGCAATCCGGCCGAGGCGGCCCGTGGCTTCGGCCGGGCCTGCGACCTCGGAATGGTCTATGGCTGCGTCAGACTTGTCAAACTCGTTGAAGCGGAAGGACCCGATATACTCGGCCGGATTTGCTCTCATGGCGACGGCGAGAGTTGCTATATTCTCGGATCGCTCTATCACGCCGGACAGGGTGTGGCGAAAGACGATCGCCATGCCGTTGCGCTCTTTCGTCAATCCTGCTCGAGCGGCTGGTGGCGCGGCTGCGGCCGTTTGGCTGAAAGCTATCGTTCTGGGCAAGGAACCGCGCCCGATCCCCGCCAAGCCATCGAATACTTCGAAAAAGCATGCCGCGCCGGCCATGCCGCAAGTTGCTTCAACGTCGCGGTGATGTATCGCCGCCAGAAGGAAGAAACGCTCGCCCGCGCGCGGTTTGCGCAAGCTTGCAGTTTCAGCATGCAATACGCCGCCGCCAATGCCGCCTATTTTGAGCCTGGATCTTCGCCATCGAAAGCTCAGCCCGCCTTCTGTTCGTCGTCGAATCCATAAACCGCAAAAAAGTATTGACTTCATTCCAAAAGGCGATATACAATCGCCCTCATTACGAACCGAGTGTTCAGAATATTATAGATTTATCATATTCTGATTATTACCTGCGGGGCGGAATAGGGGCTTGATCTATGTTGACTAGGCTGAGCAGACTTCTCTATGGGACCATGGCGGCCGCATTGCTGCTGGCCATCTCCGCAGTGGCGCAAACGAGTTCCAGTTCGTTGGCCGGCACTGTGGCCGATTCCAGCAACAGCGTGATACCGGGCGCGGCGGTCACTCTCATCAACGAAACTTCGGGTGAGACGCGCCAGACCAAGACGACTGCGACCGGCGATTTCGTCTTTACCGCGGTTACGCCAGGCACGTACACCGTGCGGGTGGAGGCTCCGGGACTGCGTCCGCTGGAGAGCAAAGGCAATGTCGTGGTTTCCTCCACTCGCTTGGCTTTGGGCACGTTGCAACTGCAGGTCGGCGCGGTAAACCAGTCCATCGAAGTCACCGCACAAGGCGCGCAGGTGCAAACCGATAGCTCCGAGCATTCCGAGCTGATCGACAGCAATCAGGTTCAGAATATCTCCATCCGCGGGCGCGACCCGATCTCGCTGTTGGGCATCATGCCGGGTGTCCAGAAAGGCTTCGATCCCGATTTTCTGGGCGCCAGCTACGGCAGTCCGGTGCCTTCCATGCAGGGCTTGAATTCGAATACCAACCTGATGACCACCGACGGCGTGAACGGCGGGGACGGGGGCGGCGGCGGTTTCTACTCAGCGACGGTAAATCTCGATTCCATCGGCGAAGTGAAAGTGCTGATGAATAACTACAACGCCGAGTACGGCCGCAGCGGCGGCGCGATCATCAACATGGTCACCAAAAGCGGCGGCTCCCAATATCACGGCGCTGCCTGGTTTAACAAACGCCATGAACAATTCAACGCGAACAACTATTTCAACAATGCGACTGGCCTTGGTAAGCCCATTTATCGCTTCCAAACCTTCGGTGGAGATCTCGGCGGCCCGGTGCCGTTCACGCACAACAGACTTTTCTTCTTCGGATTGTATGAAGACACCAGGTTAAAAAATCCCACGCCCATCGAGCGCTGGACCATGCCGACGGCTTTGGAGCGGCAGGGAGATTTTTCAAAATCGTTCGACTTGAATGGCAAGCTAATCCCGATAAAAGATCCGCTCAATGGCGCCGTGTTCCCTGGTAACAAGGTCCCGGCGAGCCGCGTCAGCCAATACGGTCTGGCAATCATGAACATCCTGCCGATGCCTAACTACGCCGGCAGCGGATACAACTACCTGTTCCAGGAACGCTATCTCAATCAACCGAGGCAATCCTCTTCCGAGCGAGTAGACTACCGGCCGACCGACAAGGACATACTCAGCGTAACTTTCAAAAATTGGACTTCGAATATGTCGGGCATCCATGTGGCCGCCGGATCGTCGCTTTGGGGTTTGGTGCCGATGCAATATCAATTCGATGCGCTGCAGGGAACAGTAAACTACACGCGCATCATCACTCCGCACTTGGTAAACGAATTCATGATCGGTGCCATGCACGACCGGGAAGAGTCGCCGCCTTTGCCGCCGGATGGCTACAGCCCGCTCTATCGACAGAATCGCGGCCTGGCGGGTCTCGGCCAATACAACAACAGTTGGAATCCGCTGAACTTCATCCCGAAAGCGACTTTCGGTGGAATTCCCGCTAGTTTCAGCGCCGCCGCGCTCAGCTATGACGGCCGCGAACCACTGAGCGGCTTCGACATGAATATCACGTCGACCGACAACGTTACCTACACCTACGGCGCGCACACATTCAAAGCCGGCGTATACGTGGAGCAAAGCCGGTTCGGACAAGCCGCCACGAGTAATTTCGGAGGCAGCTTCGATTTCAGTAATAGTTCGCTCGATCCGACCAATACCGGATATGCTTTCGCCAACGCCTATCTCGGACATTTCGCTTCTTATAGCGAGGACCTGGGCCGCGGCCCCGATAATTCGCGGCGGCGCACCTGGGCCTGGTTTGTGCAAGACACCTGGAAAATCAAGCGCAACCTGACGATGGACATCGGGCTCCGCATGTACAAGGTGAATTGGCCTCTGCAATCAGACGGCGTCGCCTCTGCTTTTGTCCCTGAGCGCTTCGATCCGACTTGGGGCGGCAATCCGCCTGTGCTCTACCGTCCCATTTCGACAGCGCAAGGCCGCCGCGCCATCAATCCGCTGACCAATCAGATCCTCGCTGCGTCCTACATCGGCACGATTGTGCCCGGCACGGGCAATCGCTGCGATAATCTCTCCAACACCGATCCCTGCACATTGAACGGCATCGTGGTCCAGAATGATCCGACTTATATTCCGGGAGGCGGCTTCCGCGATCCGGTGGGCATCCAATTCGATCCGCGCCTGGGATTTTCCTGGGATCCATTCAGTGACGGTAAAACCGCGATCCGCGTATCGTTTGGTGCGTTCCATCAGGCCAGCACAGGTGGCGGCGGCGCACTCGATCGAGGTCCGGCCTTCGTCTACACCAGAACGCTTCTATCAAGCGATATTTCGCCCACAACGTTCCTGTCGACTCCCGTTACTAGTCCGGTAAACGTAAGTGGCGTGTACCGCGAACAGAAGATACCGGTCGTCTATCAATACATGTTCGGGATTCAGCGCGACCTCGGTCACGCCACCATGTTGGACGTATCTTACGTTGGCAACACCCAGCACTACTTGGCCCAGAACTGGAACTACAATTATGTTCCTTTCGGCACTCGCTTCCAACCGCGCTATGCGGACCCGAGCAATCCGGCAGTGCCCCTGGCGGATGCTTTTCTGCGGCCCAACACCGGCTATCTCGACATGTTGATGGCCGGACCTGCCACGTCCACGCGCTACGACGCTTTGCAGGCGAAAATCCAGCGCCGCTTCGCAGTCGGCGTAGAAATCGACGCTAATTACGTGTTCTCCAAGAGCTTTCAGGCCACCGGCTGGAGCCAGGAGTTGCCGCAAAGCTTGTTCTACGGCCCCTCTATGACAGACCAGACGCACGTCTTTAATTTCAGCTATGTCTACGACCTTCCGAAGGGCTCGAAAGTGGTCCCCGGAAGAGCAACCAAATGGTTTCTGGACGACTGGCGCATCTCTGGCATCACAACGTTCGCAAGCGGCTTCCCATCGAACATCGTGCTGACAACCACCGACAGCTATGACTTTACCGGCGGCGGCGACATTGGCGCCGGAAGCTGGCAAGCGGTAGATCGGGGTTCTATCTCGACAGGCACGCCCATGTCCATCGCCGGTGTGAGCTTGAGTTGCAGCACCTTCGGCGGTCCGCGATCGTTCAGCCAGTTTTTCAACACCGGCTGCGCGCATCGGCCCAGCGGGCACGGCGATTATGGAAGCGACTTCACCGGCTACAAATTCCGCGGGCCGGGCTTCAACAATTTCGATATATCGATCTTCAAGAGCTTCCCCATACGCGAGAGCAAGATTCTACAATTCCGTTGGGAAGTCTACAACCTGTTCAATCATCCTCAGGCGATGACCGTCAACAACACCGCGCGCTTCGATCCGGCTGGCAATCAGGTGAACGCCCAGTTCGGCACCGTGACCGCCACACGTCCGGAACGCCGCATGCAGGGGTCTCTGCGCTTCACATTCTAAGCACTCCGTGGTAGCGTTTAGATGTTTTGACGATTCTCGATGTCGGCTGCGGCAGCCGCAAAGCCGAACCTGGCGCGATAGGTATCGACGTTCATCCGCGCTCCGCGGCCGACATCATTTGGAATCTTGACGAATTCCCCTGGCCGGTCGAAAGCGACTCGTTCGAGCGCGTCCATATGTCGCATATCATCGAGCACGTGCGCGACATCACGCGCACGATGGCCGAAATTCATCGCATCGCGCGAGATGGCGCCGATGTTTTCATCGTGACGCCGCATTTCAGCTCGCACAACTCCTACACCGATCCCACTCACGTGCGGCATCTGGCGGCGCGCAGCTTCCAATACTTCACAGGAGAGGACTTCGCCACATTTAGCGGCTCGAATGTGCGGTTTTCGATTGAGGAGCTGGAATTGACATTTGGCAAGAATTTCTTTCTGGATGGAATAGGCCGCTTTCTGGCGCGCCGCAATCTGGAATGGTATGAGCGCCATGCGGCATGGATCTTCCCGGCGCAGGATATCCGCTGCCATTTACAAGTTAGAAAATCCTGACTAGGGCCGTGGCGTCGATCTTATCTCCACGGTGCGGCTGCCTAGCGAACTGTGATGCGCAGAAATGCGGATACGGCCGCGGCTTCCTGGTTTGGCTTTGATCCATACCGCGCCGACACCACCGCTCGCGGCCAGGTCGAACGGATTATCGCCAACGATCACGCCTGGGCCGTGGATAGCAAAAGCGACAGAGCCTCCCGCAAACAACCGCGGCGCATCGAACTTATCGACGACGCGAAAGACCAAGCGTGTTGCATCGGAGCCGTCATTCCAAATCTCGGAATCATCTGCCTGCAACAAAAGCCGATCGCTAGCGGGATCGGCCGAAAACGACCGCGACAGGACTAGCGTGTTGCCGGAGTAGCCATCGATGCGCAGCTCGGGTTTTCGGGAGCCATCCACGACGAGATCCGCAAGAAACGGCGGGTACTTCAAATGAGGAAAGCCGGCGCGGTCCGGATGTAAAACTGAGTGTAATTTGCCGTCAATCCGTAATTCCAGTTTTTCGAGATTCGAAAATATGTGGACGCCCTTGCCTGGACCGGAGGGCGTGCTCGGACCAAAGTCCCAGTAAAAGTTGGGCTCAATGGCAGGCCGCTGTTTCGGATCCACCTGCGAACGATAGAACGAAGCCCCCAGCTTCGGCACACGAAAAACGTCCGCTACGCCCGGATACTTCACGCCGGCATAATCATTCAGAAGACTACCGTACTCAAACCCACACCAGGCGATTACGCCCGCGTAACGGGGATCGGAATTGCCCCGGTCGTGGACCTGCGCATGATAGAGAGCTTGCTTCTGCTGCATCGCAACGTCTCCGGCGCGCCGGTACTTATTGTTGAAGCCGCGCCCTCCGTAGCTGAATTGCCCGACAGCTTCCGAAAAGAAGAACGGAACTCCGGGTAACGGTGGCGCCAGCCCGACGCTTCCGTCGGGCGCCGAATGATAGTCGTCGAAAGCGAACACGTCCTGAACCCAGTTGTCGGTGGAACGGCGAGTCATGCTGCCGGAGGTGGGCCGGGAATCGTCGAGCAGCTTTGCGGCTTCCTTCGTGCGGCGGTACAGAGCGGGGTTATTCCGCGACTCGTTAATGCGAACACCCCAAATCACAATGGACGGACGGTTGCGATCTCTTCGCACCATATCCTGCACGTCCCTTACGGCGAGATCCTGCCAACTCGCGTCGCCGAGATATTGCCACCCCGGTATTTCCTCCCAAACCAGCAAACCCAGCTCATCGCAGGCGTCGAGAAACGCTTCCGACTGCGGATAATGCGAACATCGAACGGCGTTACAGTGGAACTCGTTCTTCAGGATTTCGGCGTCTTTGCGCAACACGCGAGGAGGCATGGCGCGTCCCACATAAGGATACAGTTCGTGCCGGTTAAGCCCGAAGAGTTGCAGGCGGTGGCCATTTAAGAAAAATCCGTCCACACCGAATCGGGCCTCGCGAATGCCCGTCCGTGTGCGGCACTCATGCACCGGACGCCCGTTGACAATAAGAGTGACCGTGAGGTCATACAACTTGGGGGAAGTCACATCCCAAAGCGTCACGCCCTTCAGGCCGGTGATGGAAAATCGCGCCTCCGTCTCGCCGGTCTTCTGCGGCCGAAAACTCGTAGTCGAATGTGCAATTGTGCGCGCACCGTCCCGGAGTTCCGCCTGCAGATGAAGATCGCCTTCCGGTACGCTCGCGCAGTCAATCGAGCAGACAATCTCTAGGTGTCGCTTCGAGTCCAGTACATTCACCGGCTTTGCGAACACATCGGCAATAAAGATTTGCGGAACTGCCCGCAACGAAACAGCACCCGTTATGCCTCCCGGAAGAAGATAGTCGATCGAGCTTGGCCCTTTGGGAGAGCCTTCCGGTGGTACATTCATCCAGCGGGAATCGACAGCTACCGCCAGCACGTTCTCACGCTCGTTAGTAAGACCTGTGATCTCGTATTCGAACGGCAGGAATCCGCCGAGATGCTGCGGCAGTTTGTGGCCATTGATTACCGGGGTCGCGGCAATCATTACATGCTCGAAGTGAAGAAAGATTCGATGTTCGCGGAATTCGCGTGGAACCGCAAAGTGCCTGCGGTAAAACCACTGCTTCTCCCAAGTGGCCGGATGCCAGTTCTGCCAGGAAAGTTTGGCTACGCAATGCGGCAGCGTGACTTGCGCAAGGCCTTT
>JAICIH010000172.1 GCA_025924475.1 Bryobacteraceae bacterium | reverse complement strand
TTGCTCCAAGCGCTGCATGTGATCCGCGTGCCCCTTCCGCTGCTTTTTAACGATGGGGCGGTCGTGCTCGGCTTGGTATACGGATTCCTCCCGTTCATGGTGCTGCCGCTCTATGCAACATTGGAAAAGCTCGATCCCGCGCTCCTGGATGCGGCGTTCGATCTGGGCGCCACGCCCTGGGTTGCGCTCTGGCAAGTAGTCGTTCCGCTCAGCAGGTCCGGTATCGGGGCCGGCTGCGTTCTGGTCTTCATCCCGTGTCTCGGCGCCTACCTGACTCCCGATCTGATGGGCGGCGGAAAGACGGTGATGCTCGGTAATTTGATCCAGAGTCAATTTACCGCGGCGCGCGACTGGCCCTTTGGCGCGGCGATTTCTCTATTGCTCATGCTGTTGGTGCTGGCCGTCTCGCGGCTGCTCGGCAAACAGACCGAGAAGCTCTTATGAGAAGGTTTCTTGGCGTCTACGCGGCGGCGGCCTATCTCTTTCTTTATCTGCCGCTTGCGATTCTCGGCTTGTTCAGCTTCAACAATTCGAAAATTGCCGCCTGGCGCGGCTTCACGCTCGATTGGTATCGCGGAGTATTTCACAACCCGGCGCTGTTTGAAGGCACAATCAACAGCCTCATCATCGCCGTTACCGCTACGATTGCCTCCACCATAATCGGTACACTGGCCGGCTACGCGCTTTGGAAGAAGCGAGCGCCGTGGCTTACGAATGCCCTCTACATGTCACTGCTGGCACCCGAAATCGTAACCGGTGTTGCGCTGCTTGCCTTATTTCAATGGGTATTCCGCTTCGGTCATCTGCAGCTTGGCCTGCACACGGTCATCCTGGCGCACATCTCGTTTTCGCTTGTCTATGTAGTGGTCGTAATTCTCGCTCGGCTGCGCACGTTCGATCCCGGGCTCGAAGAGGCAGCCACGGATCTTGGCGCCAATCGTTGGCAGGTGTTCCGCCACGTTACTATTCCATTGCTTCTCCCCGCCATCCTGGGAGCCGCGCTGCTTTGTTTTACGGTTTCCTTCGACGATTATGTGATCACCAGCCTGGTGGCCGGCGTCGATTCCGAGACGCTTCCGATGATGATTTATGCCATGGCCCGCAAAGGCATTAGCCCGGAGGTGAATGCTCTGTCCGCCATGATCACCGTGGGTCTGGGACTGATCATCTTGATCGCCTCCAGCCTGGAACGGAGCCGATGAACCGCCGCGTCTTTCTGATGGGCGTAGCAGGCGCGACGCTCGGTTGCAGTTTGCACCGGGAGCGGCGCTTGAATGTTTTTAACTGGGAAAACTATATTGCCGCTTCGACTCTTCCCGATTTTGAGCGCGAATTTCATTGCCGGGTTCGCTATGCCACTTACGGCAGCGCCGAAGAAATGCTCGCCAAAGTCATGAGCGGAAATTCGGGTTGGGATGTTGTCTTTCCTTCCAACAGTTTCGTCGAACCCATGCGGCAGCTCGGCTTGCTTGCGCCTCTCGATCATCGCCGTCTGACGAATCTCGACAATTTGGATTCTTCGTTCCGCGCGCCGGAGTGGGATCCAGGGCTCGCGGTCTCGACGCCTTACATGCATAGTGCTACCGGAATCGTTTATTCGAAATCTGTTTCGCGGCCGCCTTTAGCCTGGGCGGACTTATGGACCGATTCCTATTCGCGCCGGGTTACGATGCTGGACGATCCGGCCGAAGTATTCGCCGCATGCCTGAAACAGTTACCAGCGTCGATCAATTCCGGAGACCAGCCGGAACTCCAGCGCGCTCGCGACCTGGCCATCCGGCAGAAGCCTCTGTTGCGCGCTTATCTGAACGAAGAAGTGCGTGACCAAGTTGTGGCGGGCGATGTGCTGGCCGCGCAGATGTGGGCGCAAGTAGCGCAAGTGGCCATTGACAATGCACCGAATCTCGCCTTCACTTTTCCCTCCGAAGGTTTTCCTCTGTATGCCGATAACTGCTCGATTTTGCGGGAGAGCAAGCGCCAGGATCTGGCCCACGAGTTCTTGAATTATTTATTGCGCCCTCCGGTTGCTGCTGCGATTGCCACCGAGATGCGGAGCGCCACCTGCAATGCGGCGGCTCGTGGGTTACTGCCCGAGACAGAGCGCCGGAATCCGGTCCTCTATCCGCCCTCCGAAGTACTCGTGCGCGGGGAATGGTTCCGGCCTTTGCCGGCGGCAGTCCAGCGCCTGCGAGATCGCTACTGGACGGAGATTAAATCCGCCTGACGCACGAGAAAATATTCGTAGCGCTGCCGACGTTCTGGCGTCTAACTTCCGGAGTATCACTATGGCGGATGTTGATGTCAAGAAATCTTCTAATCAAACTTCCAAAGAAAATGCACAGGGCGGGACGAGCCTTTCGCGGCGTTCTACGGAATGGCCGTCTTCGCGCGGAACGCTGTTCGGTTCCGGGTCGAGCCCGGAAGAATTCTTCTACAGTAATCCGTTTACTCTCATGCGGCGCATGAGCGAGGAAATGGATAGAACATTCGGTCAATTCTTTGGCCAGTCGGGCGGCCGCGGCAGGCAGTGGCATCCGGAGCTGGAGATCACGGAAAAGAATGGCAAGTTTTGTATTCAAACGGATTTGCCGGGGTTAAGACCGGACGACGTGAAGGTGGAGATAACCGGCGACAGGCTTACCATCAGCGGCGAAAGAAAATCGGAAAATGAGAACCGGGAAGGTGGAACTTACAGATCCGAACGCCGTTACGGGCAGTTCTATCGCGAAATCGCACTTCCCGAAGGCGTAAAGGCTGAGGAGGCGAAAGCGAATTTTCACGATGGAGTCCTGGAAATCACGCTGCCTATTCCTCAACAGACGAGTAACAGGCGGCAAATTCCGATTCAGACTGGCGAAGCGGCCGGGCAGGCCAAAGGGCCAGGATCGGAATCCAGCAGGCAAACCACGACGGCAAAGGCCGGTGGGGCTGCGTAAAGTTAGCTGGCTCAGGCCATTTTCAAAACGCGGTTTACGGCAGATGTAACAGCGTGCCAGCGCACCTGTTCCGCAGCTAGTTGCTTCTTCCCGGCGGCTGTCAGTTCGTAGACACGAGCGCGGCGGCCGCCCTCACGGACGATCCACTCGGCGCGAATCCAGCCCGCTTCTTCCATCCGGTGAAGCGCGGGATAGAGTGAGCCCTCTTCGATCAGGAGCACCTCGTCGGAGGCGTCCCGGATGGCGGACATGATGACGTATCCGTGCAGGCGTGGCCGCCGCGACAACAGTTTCAAAACCAATAAATCGAGAGAGCCTTGCAGAGAGTCCGGTTTACGCATCCTAAGACATCTTAGTATGGCGGCGCTCCAGCCGTTCGAGTCTGCGCCGCAGGCTCGCGGACGTTTTATAGTCGAGGGCTTGGCGCGTACATTCGAGCGCGCTCAAGTAATTTCGTTCTTTGTGCTCGTAGTGCTTTGCTAATTCTTCGAGCGCCGCGATGCGATATTCGTTGCGGCATCCAGCTAATTCCGTGAAGTGTTGAAACGCTGCCTGCGGGCGCTCCAGTTTCTTCTCCAGTAATGCGATTTCCCAGAGGCTGCGAAACAGCAATTTGTCGGGAAGCCCGGCCTCAACGGCACGTTGAAACATCTCCAGAGCGGCAGCATGCTCATCGGTGGACCTCAGCCAGCGAGCGATGCCGGCCAGGTCTTCGCCGCGGCGCACGCCGACCTGTGAGAGCGACTCGGCGTCGGTTTGCCGGAATGCGGCGGGGACAATTGCGGTCAAGCACGCGAGCGTGAGGATGTCCATCGCGTTGTGGTGGAAAATCGGCACCAGACGATAGGCTTCGTGCGATCGCAGATATTCGAAATAAACGTAAGGAATTAATTCGCCGGGCAGATCGCCTTCCCGGCATACGCCTAAAATCTGCTCTTCGAGTTGAACGAGGCGGCAGTCTTCCAGCCGCAGCTTCCAGAGACGCCGCGCGCCATGCAGCAGATCCAGATGCCCGAGACGGCCAAACGGCAGCTTGTGCGCGGCCTGCCGGTAACGCATCTCGAGCAGAGGTTGGTCGTAACTCTTGCCGTTGTAGGTAATCAGTACGTCGAATTTTTTCAAGTGACTGGCAACGGCCGCTAGCACGCTGCGTTCTTCGGCATACTCGCGCATGAAGAACTGCCGCACACGAAATCCTTCGCGCGTGATGCGGCCTATTCCGATAAGAAACGCATACGTTCCGGGGCTGCCCATCAGACCCGTGGTTTCCGTGTCCAGAAAGGCCCAACGTTCGGGCGGTGCGCTGGTGATCTCGCGATCGCTCAGGACGTCCAGGAAACTTTCGGGCAATTCGGATAACGCGCCGATATCCGCCGAGCCATGCCGCTTGTGTCCCGGATACAAACGTTCCATCTGAAAGTGCGGTCCGAAGTCGTTCGAAACTACCTCGCCTTCTGACCAGTGTTCGATGAAAAAACGAGTGTCTGCCCGTTGCCTGGAAGGGGGCGCGGGCGGGGCTCCGTAACGCGCGTCAATGGCCGCTACACGCTGTCTTAAATTGGCTAATTGTGCCTGTAAGTCCATGCAATCGTGTGCGTTCGCCTTCTCTTTGCCATTATCCAACAAGCACAAATTCCGGTGCTAACATGGCCAACGAATCGTGTCTAAACAACCCAACATCCAAATCCATCCCGCCAGCGGCAGGCTTGGCGTTCTTATTCCCGGCATGGGAGCGGTGACCTCTACTTTCATCGCCGGCGTAGAAGCCGTGAAGCAAGGATTGGGCGAACCCATCGGGTCGCTCACGCAACTGGCGACCATCCGCCTCGGTAAACGAACCGAGCGGCGAACGCCAAAGATTAAAGACTTCGTTCCGCTGACGCCTCTGGAATGCTTATCGTTCGGCACATGGGACATCTACGAAGACAACGCTTACGAAGCGGCAAGCCGCGCTCGGGTGCTGGATACCGCGCTGCTGGAAAGTGTAAAAGAACCGCTGGCCGCTATTCGTCCCATGAAGGCCGTCTTCGACCAGGAGTACGTCCGCCGGATTCATGGCCCGAATGTCAAATCTACAGGCAACAAAATGCAGGCGGCGGAAGAGCTGATGGCGGATATCCAGGAATTCAAGGCGCGCAACGGGTGCAGCCGCCTGGTGATGATCTGGTGCGGTTCCACCGAGGTATTTCACAAGCCGGCAGCCGTACACCAGAATCTGGCTGCGTTCGAAGAAGGGCTGCGGAAGAACGATCCCGATATTGCGCCCAGCCAGATCTATGCCTACGCTGCTTTGAAACTGCGCGTCCCGTTCGCCAACGGCGCGCCGAATCTTACTACCGACACGCCGGCGCTGCTCGAACTCGCGCGCAACAACGAAGTTCCGATTTGCGGAAAAGATTTCAAAACCGGCCAGACGTTCATGAAGACGCTGCTTGCTCCGGGATTCAAATCGAGAATGCTCGGCGTGCGCGGCTGGTTTTCGACAAACATTTTGGGCAACCGCGACGGCGAAGTGCTCGACGATCCGGGCTCTTTCAAAACCAAAGAAGAAACGAAATTATCCGTTCTGGAGCAGATTCTTCAACCGGATCTTTATCCGGAGCTTTACAAAGAGCTGTATCACGCGGTGCGAATCAATTACTATCCGCCGCGCGGTGACGCGAAAGAAGGCTGGGACAACATCGACATTTTCGGTTGGCTCGGCTATCCGATGCAGATCAAGATCGATTTTCTTTGCCGGGATTCGATACTGGCTGCTCCGCTCGTGCTCGATCTGGTCCTGTTTCTCGATCTTGCGCAGAGAGCCGGGATGAAGGGTGTGCAGGAATGGCTCTCGTTTTACTTCAAAGGGCCGATGACAGCGCCCGGGCTCTATCCGGAACACGATATCTTTATTCAGTTGATGAAACTGAAGAACACCCTGCGCTGGATGCAAGGGGAAGATCTCATTACGCATCTCGGATTGGAATACTACGACTAAGAAACTCGCACTCTCCTTTCTTTTGCTGAGCAGCCTCGCTGGCGCGCGCGACGGTTGGTGGCTGAACGAGCCGATTCGTTGGGTGCAGACGAATTTGCGCGAAACGGACGCCAATCTCGATGCGGCGCATCTGGCCGGGCAGTTGGCAGACATGCGCGCCAATGTTTTGTTGATCGGAATGGGCGGCATTACCGCCTACTATCCCACCCGAATCGAGTTCCATACCATCAGCCCGTATTTGCCGCCGGGGCATGACATGTTTGGCGACGTCCTGCAGGCTGCGCATGCCAAGGGGATCCGGGTGGTTGGCCGATTCGACTTCAGTAAAACATCCAAGGCCGCATTCGATGCGCATCCGGAATGGTTCTTTCGCAAGGCCAATGGTGATCCGGTTATCTACAACGGCCTATATTCAACCTGCATTAACGGCGCGTACTATCGCGAGCAGGCCGTGAAAATTTTGAGCGAAGCGCTCGATAAATACCCGGTCGATGGCCTGTTCTTCAACATGTTCGGCAATCAGTCCCGTGATTACAGCGGGAACGAAGTGGGGTTATGCCATTGTGCTGTCTGCCGCCGCAAATATGAGCAGATGTTCCATAAAGAACTTCCGGATAAGCCGGACGCTGATTACCGCAAATTCATGTTTGTCTCGTCGCGCGAGGTGGCGGCGCTTTTCGGCGATCTGATCCACAAGAAACGGCCGCAGGCGGGTTATTTCAATTACGTGCAGGAATCCACCGACGGCATTATGTCGGAGTCGAATACCGCGGTCGCGCGTCCTTTGCCGATGTGGCCTTATTCGGCGAGCGATAACGTGAATCGCGCGCTGAACAGCGAGCCCGGCAAAATGCCGGTGAACCTTTGCATGCAGTTTGTCGATTACTGGTGGCGATTTGCGACGGTACCGCGCGATGAAATCGCGCTGCGGCTCTGGGAGAATGTCGCGAATGGCGGCGCTTTAGCTTTTGAAGTGAACGGCACGCTCGACCAGCAGGATCGGCAGGCGGTTGAAACCGCCAAACCGATATTCCGCTGGCTGGCCGATCATGAGCAATACTATTCGCGGGAGCGCAATGCCGCTCGTGTATTGCTTCTTACCGGTCCCGCCAACACCGGACAAACGTACAACCAGCGTTCCTATCGCGGATTGTTCCGACTGCTCAGCGAGGAGCACATGCCGTTTGCCGTTTCGAACAATATGCGCTGGCTGGGCGCGCGCGATTTCGATCTTGTGATCGCTACCGACTGGGCTCCGCCGGAGCTTCGCAGCTATGCCGAAAACGGCGGCCGTGTGTTGATCGTGAGCCCGCGCGAGCCGCAATTCCCGGTGACTTCCGTTGTTCGCAAGTCGCCGGACGTCAGAGGATATTTCCGTGTGCGCGATCATTCGCTATTCCCGTCGTTGCGCGATACAAATGTGCTCATGCTGGAAGGGCCATTTACCGAATTAGCCGGCGATGCAAAAGCTCCGCTGACTCTGATTCCGCCTTCGATGATCGGTCCGCCGGAAAAAGTCCATGTGGATTGGAAAGACACGGACCAGCCGGGCCTCATTTTTCGGACGATGGGAAAGGGAACCGTCGCCTGGATTCCCTGGGACCTGGGAGCGCTCTACTATCGTGAAAGCCTGACTGCTCATGCCGGACTATTTCGGGACGTAATCGACCGCCTGCAGCCTACACGCCAATTGCGGACCAATGCGCATCCGCTGGTAGAAATGACATGGATGCAACAGGGCGATAGAAAGCTATTGCACCTGATCAACCTTAGCGGCCATTCGCAAACCGGCTATTTTCCGCCGCTTCCGATGACCGATATTCGAGTCGAAATTGCGGGTCGATTTAAGGAAGCCGTCAGTGTTCGCAGTCCGGCGCATCTGCCGGTGCATTTCGAGAATGGTTATACCAGCTTCACGCTGCCGCGGCTTACCGACTACGAGCTGATTGTGCTGAACTAGGCATGGGCCGCGGGCGCGATTTTTTCTGCACGACCTGGTTCACCAGATAAGCTGTTTCTTCGAGGTGATCCCACATCGCCTTGCGCGCGCCGGCCGAGTCTCTTGCTTGAATCGCTTTGAAAATTTTTTCGTGCTGCTTTAATACCTTGGCGGGCACATTCGGAATCATCAGCTTCAATACGATCCACTGCCGGATCAGATTACGCAGCAATTGTACGGCGTTGCGCAGCACCTGGTTGTGCGCGCCGTCGGCAATCGCCAGGTGGAACGCCATATCGTGCTCCAAAATCGATTCGCCGCGAGCAATGCTTTCCCGCATATTTCGCAGGGAAGCGGCCATCTTTTCGATCTCGGCTTCCGTGGCGCGTGTCGCTGCTAAACCGGCCAAGTCGCGCTCCACAAATTCGCGCGCTTCCATGATGTCTTTCAGCTCCGCGCGGTCGGTACCTGTAAAAGCCCAAAGCAGCGGCCGGGACAGGAATTCACTCCGAGGACAGACAAACGTCCCATCTCCTACGCGGCTCTCGAGCATGCCGATGAGTTCCATCGCCTTCAGAGCTTCCCGCAAGGACGTACGTGCGATGCCGAGTTGCTGGCACAATTCCCGCTCCGGTGGAATGCGGTCGCCCGCTTTCCAGTCTCCGTTCACCACGTACGTGATCAGTTGCTCGAACGCGGAGGCGGTGAGCGTCGTGCGCACTAGCGGTGCGGCAGCCCGCAACACTCTTTCTGTGGTAGCCATGCGAATGGGAATAGGCAATTGGTAGACCTATTATGCCAGTTAGGGCGGTCGGAACCGCTGGCGCTTGACATACTGGTCAGGGCTTAATACCATCGCAAATGGCCCTGTTCAGTGGTCAGACCATTGAACCATCTTGAATAAGAACATCTCAAATAAGAACGGAGAATCAAAACCTTGGCAAGAGTTGGATTTTTAGGCCTCGGCATCATGGGCGCCCCCATGGCTCAACATCTGAAACAGGCGGGGCATGAGTTGGCTGTCTGGTCCCACAATGACGATAAAGCAAAGCGTTTTGCTTCTGCTGAAAAAGCGCGTTACTGTTCTACTCCGGCTCAGATTGCGGAGAACAGCGAATATATTTTTCTATGCGTCGGCGATACCGCCATGTCCAAAGAAGTGATTTTGGGTGAGCAGGGACTTATCCAGAAAGCCGCTGCCGGTACCGTGATTGCCGATTGCAGCACGGTCTCTCCGCTCGAAAGCGTGCGCATTGCCGAAGCTTTACAGAAAAAGCGCGTGGATTTTCTGGACGCTCCTTGCACGGGATCAAAGGCCGGAGCCGAAGGCGGCACTCTCACGTTCATGATCGGCGGCGAACGTGCAGTGTTCGAACGCACACGGCCGTATTTTGAAGCCATGGGCAAGGCGCTTTATTATTGCGGGCTGCAGGGCATGGGACTGCGCGCGAAGCTTACTCAGAACTTAATTCTCGGAAACCTGCTGAACGCCTTTAACGAAGGCTTTGTTCTCAGCACCAAAGCGGGTGTCGATCCGGAACTGATGCTGGAGATCATTTCGAATAGCGCCGCTCGTTCCGGCTTTGTCTCCGGCAAGGCTCCGGCCGTGTTCCGGCGCGATTTCTCCACGCAGTTTTCGGTGAAATGGATGGAGAAGGATTTGCAGCTCATGCTCGACCTGGGTCGCGAGCTGGAAGTTCCTTTGCCGCATACCGCGCTTTCCCAGCAATCTCTGCGCAACGCTATCGCCAAAGGCTACGGCGACGAGGACATCTGCGGATCGATTCGCGTGCTGGAAGAACTGGCGGGTGTCGAAGTCGGCCAGACCGCCGCAACGGCGTCGCGATGAACCGGCGCGAATTCATGCTGGCGTCCGCTGCGGCCCCGCTACTCGCGCGCGAAACCGTTGCAGAGGAGCCCTGGTTCAATCGCCCGATGCGTTGGGCGCAGTTGGCGTTTGTTGAAGACGATCCCGGAAATTACGATCAGGCTTTTTGGCTCGATTACTTCAAGCGCATCCACGCCGATGCCGCTTGTCTGAGTGCCGGCGGATGCGTCGCTTTCTATCCCACTAAAATTCCGCTCCATTACCGCAGCAAGTGGCTGGGCGATAGGGATACGTTTGGCGATCTGCTGAAAGGCTGCCGCAAGCTCGGTATGAACGTCATTGCGCGCACCGATCCGCATGGCGCGCACCAGGACGTATACGACGCACATCCCGATTGGATCGCAGTGGACGCTAAAGGCCAGAAGCGGCGGCACACGTCAGACCCCGACTTTTGGATCACTTGCGCGCTGGGTCCTTACAATTTCGAATTCATGACCGCAGTCACGGAAGAAATCGTGCGGCTTTATCAAGTTGACGGCATCTTCAGTAACCGCTGGTCCGGTTCAGGCATGTGTTACTGCGAGCACTGCCAGAAGAATTTTCATGAATTTTCCGGGCTGGAGTTGCCGCGCACGGCCGATCCGCAAAACGAAGCGCGCCGCCAATACATTGTTTGGCGCGAGCAGCGGCTTTTTGAACTCTGGCGCTTATGGGACGCGAAAATCAAAGCCATCAACCCTAACGCCGCTTATCTTGCCAACGCGGGCGGCGGAGCGCTGAGCAACCTGGATATGAAAACGATTGGCGAACTCGCTCCCACGTTGTTTGCCGATCGTCAGGCGCGGCGCGGTCTGATGCCACCCTGGTCCAACGGCAAGAATGGCAAGGAATACCGCGCGACGCTTGGCAACAAAGCGATTGCGGGAATCTTCAGCGTTGGTATTGAAGAACAGTACCGCTGGAAGGATTCAGTACAAAACGGCGGCGAAATACGGCTCTGGGTGGCTGACGGCATCGCCCAGGGGCTGCGTCCGTGGTTCACCAAATTTAATGCCAAGCCAATCGATCGACGTTGGCTTCCCGTCGTGGAAGAGCTCTATACGTGGCATCACAAGAACGAGCGCTATTTGCGGAACGAGAAGCCGCTGGCGCGCGTGGCCATTGTGTATTCGCAGCAGACTGCCACGTTTTATGGCGGAACGGAAGCGCGCGCCAAAGTGGAAGACCCTGCGCTCGGTTTCTATCAAGCGTTAGTGGAAGCGCGAATCCCGTTCGAAATGGTTCACGACGGCCTTCTCGACTCCGCGCACCTGCAGCAGTTCAAAACGCTGATCCTTCCGAACATCGCCGCGCTGTCCCAGGCGCAATGCGCCCAGCTCAAGGAGTTTGTCGATCGCGGCGGCAGTTTGATCGCGACGTTTGAAACATCTCTCTACGATGAATGGGGCAAGCGGCGCCAGGATTTCGGACTCGCGTCCCTGTTCGGCGCGTCCTTCGCCGGCAAAGTGGAGGGACCGATGAAGAACTCCTATCTCAATCTGGAGGGGCGGCATCCGCTCATCGCGGGCCTCGAAGACGCCAAGCGCATTATCAACGGTGTGTACCGGGTACACGTCAAACCGGCCGGCCCCGTCTCCAGTCCTCTGCTGGTTGTGCCGAGCTACCCGGACCTGCCTATGGAAGAGGTGTTCGAACGGCCGGTGAAAGTCCATGACCCCGGCGTCTTCTTGCGCGAAGCAGGCCGCGGACGCGTCGTGTATTTTCCCTGGGATGTCGATCGCTCGTTCTGGAATTACCTGAGTACCGATCACGCCAAGCTGCTCAAGAACGCCATTTTGTGGGCGACCAATGAGCCGGCGCCCGTTTCTGTCGTTGGTCCGGGTATGATTGACTTGTCGATTTGGTCACAAAAGAATTCGTTGACGGTTCATCTGGTGAATCTCACCAACCCGATGATGATGAAAGGGCCGGTCCGCGAAATCATCCCGCTATCGCGCCAACAGGTGCATATCCAGGTTCCGGCGAACCGGCGCGTTCAAAAAGTCAAGCTATTGGTTGCCGGCACAGACGCTCCGCATCGCCAGGAGAATGGTGTACTCTCTCTCGATGTGCCCTCTATCGGCCTTCACGAAGTAGTAGCTCTCGATCTCGCCTAGCCGCATTTCTATTCGGAAGTCTAGCTGCTCTGGCGGCACAAGCTCAAGTTCGTCACAATCACTCCCTTGCGGTCGTGGCTCAGAAAACTGCTCGAACGCTCGCAGTAACAACATTCGATGTCCAATCGCAATACACGAAATTTCAATACCGCATCGCGATGCGCGATGGCGTCAAGCTCTTCACAACCGTATATGCACCGAAAGACCGTTCCACCCGATTCCCGATCCTGCTCACGCGGACGGCTTACGGAACGGGTCCTTACGAAGGCGACGCCTACCCGGACCATCTGGGTCCTTCGCGCCAGTTTGCCGAAGACAAATTTATCTTCGTCTATCAGGAT
>JAICIH010000171.1 GCA_025924475.1 Bryobacteraceae bacterium | reverse complement strand
GCTCGCGGCGCGCTCGCTCAGATGCTCGAGCAGCGCAAATCCGGCGTTCAGGCGTTGGAAATCCCTCGAGATTTCCCGCCCGCGCAAGCGTTCTACGATGCTCGTCAGTACTTCGCGCCGCTCGTACTCGAGCAGATCCACCGGCGCGGCATTCGCAGACGTATCCAAAACGCCCGCGAGCGCCCGCTCAAAGCCGAGCGGATCCGCTCCATTCCAGGCTGTCAAAATTTTGGCGGCTTGCTGCGCGACGTTCATTGGCATCGTTCCCACGATTGCTGTATCGCAGCATTTTTTCGATTTTTCGCAAAATTTTGAGAAAAATCGCTAAAGAAAAAAACGCGCTCGCCTTAGCCTAAATAGTCGAATAGAGAGCGGAGATTGAGACTGCCGTGCGCGGCCAGTGCGGCCTGCATGGCGGTTTGCGCCGACGTTAGGTCCGTCGCCGCTTGTGCCACATCGGTGTCGCGCAGCGAACTGAGAGTCTGCTGCAGGGTGATGAGTCTCGAGGAAGCGTCGTTCGCCGATTGCTCGAGCCAACTCTGGGTATTTCCGTAGTACGTGGTCGCCTGTCCCAGTTGCGCCACTGCGGAAGGGAACGTCCCAGCGGCCGCCTGAACTGCAGCCTGATCGTTGTTCTCCAGCGCCTGCCGAAGCGCGTGAACGGCGCGAAAAATATTTCCGGCCGCGGGCGATCCGTCCGCATTGCGAGCGTCGAAAATCTGCTGGGCCGTCATTCCCGGAAGAATCGCCGCTCCCGTCGCGTTATAGAGAGTCGCTGTGTTCGCCGGCGCGCTGTTTTGGATCACGCCTTCGGTAAGCGAAGCGTTATTTTCCGCGACTGCCTGGGTGACGCCAGGTGTCAGGGTATGAACCACGGAAAGAAGATTGCTCCCGGTAAACTGCAACGTACCGTCCGTTCCAATTTGCGCCGTGACACCGCTGACGCCGCTCGTAGTAAGAGCAGTATTGACCTGGCTGACGAACGTGGACCCGCTTATACCGGTAACGGTAGCGGCTACTGACATCGTGGCGTTCTGAACAAGGCCTGCGCCATCGGTGTATGTGACCTGAAAACTCTCAGAATCCGAGGGCGGCGTGCCTTTATCGAACAGCGCCGCAGGGTCATTCAGATTTTTTGCCGGAGCGCTGATCGTATACGGTTGTGTAGCGGTATCGTCTCCGCCGAAGATATATCGTCCCTGCACCTGAGTATTCGCAATCGCAACGAGCTGCTCTTCAATTGCTTTCACCTGTTCAGCCAAACTTAGCCGAGTCGTAGCGCTGGTGGCCGTATTGGCGCCTTGCGCGGCCAGCGAGCGCAGTTGATCGAGCAGACTCGCCGCACTCGCCAGCGCGCCGTCAGCCGTCGCCGCCACGGTCGAGGCCTGCTGCAGATTCTTCTGCGCTTGTGTGGTGAGATCGATCTCGCTCTGTGTCTCGAGAATCGAGGCGATCGCCCGCGGATCGTCCGAGGCTTGGTTCACGCGCACTCCGGACGTAATCTGCTGGTTCAATTGGCTGATCCGTTTTTCGGTGGCATTCAGATCCGCCAAAAAGCCCGGATTAAATCCGCTCAATCCCGATAGCATCGTACTCCTCGATTCGTCTACGTCACCGCTGCATCATTGCGAGCAGCGACTGCGTAATGTTGTTGATCACCGTGATCATCTGCGCCGCCGCCTGATAGCCCTGCTGAAATTGCATGAGCAGCGCGGCCTGATCGTTCAACGAAACACCAGAAACCTGCGCCCGCAGATTCTGCGCCTGTGTCAATAGTTGCGTCTGCGCCTCGCTCGTCGCCGAAGCGCTCGCCGCCTGCTGGCCGATTCCAGATACCATGCCGCTATAGAAATCCGTATAGTTCAACCCGTTGATCTGGTCGGCGGCGTTATGCGATGTCGCGAGCGCAGCCAGTTGGCTGGCAACGCTGTTCGCCGACGATGCTGTGCCCGCCGCTAGCTGTGCTGCGGTAATCGATGGATTCACATCGAGCGTTGCGGCCGCCTGTGTGGGCGAGGCCGCCGAGTAACTGAACAGCGCCACACCCGGCACCGGCGGCGGTCCGGCGCTCAATTGCCCGCTGGTAAGCAAGCCGTTGACCCGGTCGGCAACTCCTTGTGCCAGTTGGTTCAGGCTGCCTTGCTGCTGGCTGTCGCCTAATACGGAGGGAATCGCCATATTCCGGAAAGCTATCAATCCGCCGAGCTGACCCGAGGTCGCCAGGGCAGTCACGTCGTGCCCATCCGCGCTCAGCAACTGCGCATCCGGAGCCGCGTTCGGATAGGGATCCGTCGCCCCCGCAGCCGGATAGGCAAGCTGCAGAGGACTCGCTTTTTGCCCGATCACCAGCGGCGATTGGCCTCCCAACAAAACTGTGGCCGTGCCATCGCTCTCCTTACGTACCGTCACCGGCGCCAGACCGGAGAGTTGCTCGATCGCATTGTAAAGTTGCGACTGCAGCCCCGCGTCCGCGCCCGCGCCCTGCCGTATTTGGCCGTTGATCGTGGCGATCTGCGCGGCGTATTGGTTGATCTGTCCCACCGTCGTCGCCAATCGCTGGTCGGTTTGCGAGCGTATCGTTTCCGCGCCGCTCGAGGCCTGATTAAGACTCTGGCTGAAATATTGTGCCGCCGTGAGCACCTGCTGGCGCGCCGTGGCATCCGTGGGATTCGCGCTCCAGCCGGAAAAAGCGGCCGACAATTGGCTTAAGGCTCCCGGGATCCCGCTCGCGCCCGATACATCGAATACGCTTTCGAGCGCCGCGAGGCTGCTCGCCTGTTCGCTGGCCCATCCGGCCTGCTGGCTCGAGTTCCACACCGCCTGCTCGGCATAAATGTCACGCGCGTCTCGGACGGCGCCGCTGTCCACCCCGCCCCAGACGTTTCCTGCCGGATCGAACGGCCGTGCAACAAATGTCGGAGTTTGCGTGACGTAACCGGGCGTGTTCGCGTTCGAAACGTTGTTCTGCACCACGCCGATTGCCTTTTCGAGCACATCAAGCGCGTTGGTCGCTGTTCCAAGAGCTGCGAAAAGGCTGGACATGCAATTTCCTTCAGGCTTCGAGCGAGAGACCACACGCCGGGATCGATCCCTGAGATGCTGTCCAGACACCTTCGGCGCTGTAGCCTTCCGTCATGGGAGCGGCTCCGAACCAGCCGCGGTAAAACGCCGCCGCGGAGTCGATCAGTTGCGCGAGACTCGCCGCCTGCATTTTCAAATCTTGCATAGCCGGCGCTAGCGAAGGTGCAGGCGCATGCCTCTGCGCTCGCTCGCGAATTTCTTCGAGCAATCGCATGGCTGTTTGCAAATCGCCGGCTCCGCTCGCGTCAAAACCGCGCACAGCGAAACTCTCCCGCGCGCATTCCAACTGGCGTCGTACACCGGCGATATCCGCTTCTGTTAGCGCCACAACGTGTCTTTCCCCACGCTATCCTTCTAAGCCGCGCAAATGGCCGCCAACTACAGCCCGGCTGATTTCGGTCACATCGGTGTGGTATTCGCCCGCGCGAAATCGCGCGGCCACGCTCGCCACATGCTCTTGTTGCGCTGCCGAGATGCTACTTTTTGCCAGACCGATCCAATTGGCCGCGTCCGAAAGGGCCACCGTATCGCTATGTAGGCCGTTTCGGTGAGGGGAGGAGGAGCGGGCATCTGGCGCCAGCCCTTCGACCGCATTCGTTCCGCCGTCAATCCGGTTATCTACCGCGCTGTTTGTGATTCTCATATGGGACGCCCAACACCTTAAGACCCATCCATTGGGGTCTCTTCTGGTCTCTTATCGGGTATCTGCGGAAAAACTAGAGGCCGCTCCTGCCGCCCCTGCGGCTCTTTGTGACATCTCGTGCACTTTCACCATTAATTCGACCTCGCCGCGCGGCATCTGCAGCGTGGTGGCAATCTCCTCCACCGTTCGCCCGCGCCGCCGCAATCGCAAGATTTGCCCTCGCCGGTTTAGATTCACTCCCGCTATTTCCTGTCCCCAGCCGGCGGGCGCCGGCCGCTCGGCTTCGCGCACTTCACGTTCCCCTAGCCGCTCACGCAACTCGTGCATTTCGGAAGCCAGTTGCGCTACCGTGGCCTCGAGCGGTTCGATATCGCGCATCACCAATAACGCTTCCCTCAGGCGTTTTTTAAAAGAGAAAAACTGGATTACGCACAGCACTCCGAGCGCTAAGGCGATTGCTCCCACGCCCAACGGAATCCAGTAAAACAACAACTCAACCAGCTGCAGCATAACCTTAGATCTAACTACCTATCGGATTGAAAAGCCACTCACTTAATAGCCATCGCGCCCGGCCGGCCATTTGCGCTCCAAATAGCCGCGCAACCGGAGAATACCTTGCGCGCGAAGCTGCGAGATGCGCGTGATGTGCAGCTCCATAATGGCTGCAATTTCGCGCAGATTCAATTCCTCTTTGTAGTAAAGGCTGAGCACCAGCCGCTCGTTTTCGGGAATTTTGGTCATCCCGTCGGAGAGGATGCGCTCGAGCTCACGCCGCTCCAGGATGCGCGCTGGCGTTTCCTGACCGTCGTCGGAGATGAATTTCAGTAGACTCACTCCTTCGTCTTCGTCAATCGCCTCCAGGCTTCCGAGCGACACGGCGCGTAGCTCCACTACCCATTGCTGGTACTCGCTCAGGCTGATTCCCAGTTCGGCGGCAATTTCAGCTTCGTCCGGACTGCGCTGCAGTTTCTGTTCGGCGCCCTGAATCGCTTCCTGCACCTGCCGTACGCGTTTGCGCTTGTGCGGCGGCACACCATCCAAACCGCGAATGCTATCGAGGATCGCTCCGCGAATCTTGTATTCAGCATAGGTTTTGAGCGTCGCGTTTTTGTTTGGATCGTAATTATCCACCGCCGCGAGCAGACCCACGATGCCGGCCGAGATCAAATCGTCCAATTCCACACTGGGCGGCAGTTTTTCGTGAATGCGCGCCGCAATCCAATTCACCTGTGGCAAGTGCTCGAGTATGAGCGCCTCGCGCTCTTCAGCGGAACGCTCAACGGTGAGGTAGGAATACATGAGATGGGGAATACAGGCTTTTTCAGGCCGCGGAAGCGGCAATCTGCTGGCGGTCCCGCGCCCGCAGCGGAGCAAGCAGCTCCGTTTTCGACGCCTCGCGGATGTCCTCGGGAATTTGTCTGCCGCCGGCCAGAAATGACACCGGCAAACCGCTGCGCATGGCCGTTTCCAGCAACGCGCCTGGCGTTTCCGTCTCATCTAGATGTGTAAAGAGCAACTTCGCCGGACTCCAAACCGCAAAGCGCTCGAGCATCCGGCTGGCGCTTCTCGGGGTGATTGTCGCCGGAAGCGTCAGATGTACTTCAACTCCCCGTGGCAGTTCCGGCATTTCGTCCAGTTCGGCGGGGGAAAAGCCCGGCGAATCCACCAGAATGAGCCGCTTGCCGTACTCGTCGAGCGTCTTGCCGAGCAGCGCGGGGTGATGCACCACATCAAACGGAAGCCCGGCGATGCGCGCATAAGCGGCTAATTGCTCCCAGCCGCCGACACGCTGCGTGTCGAGAGAAAGGATCTGCACGGGCAGTTGCGCCTCGAGCGAGTAGCGAATCGCGAGCTTGATCAGGCTGCTGGTTTTCCCCGCTCCGGCCGGTCCCGCAAATAACACACGGCGCGCTTCCCCTGCCTCGTCCGCCAATGCCGGTTCGACGCGCAAGCGACGGTCGAGTTCAGCATCTAATGCCGCCTCATAGCGCGATTCCGGCACGCTGCGTGTCGCCTGCGCCGATGTTCCGGCACGCACCTCAACGGCTTCCGCGATTTCCGCGGCGAATTCTTCCGAGAAGCCGGCGGCCACCAGGCGCGCGCAAATCTCTTCGGCATACATACTTCCTGCCGCCGGCGCAAGCGCATTGCCATTGCGCGTCACCGCCTGCCGCACCACTGAACGGCGCACTGTCTCGATCTGTTTGCGGAGATCGGCGAGTTCCTTGACTACCTCGCTCGATCGAACCAGTTCCTCCGGCTGCTCGGGCATTCCTGCCGGCGGGACTGTCGTCTCGATGCCTGCTGCCGCGCCCGTGTACCCGCCCCCGTCCGCAGCCACGCCGAAAACAACCTCATAGGCGCCGAGCGACCGCAGCTCCCACTCGGTCTTCTTCGAGTGCAGCAACATCGCTTCCGGACCCAACTCGGCGCGCGCGCTTTCGATCGCCTCCTGGACCGAACCGGCAAAGTAAGATTTAATTCTCATGAAATTGCTCCTAGCGACAGGATTTTTACGCCCGCCGGCACTTCGTTATGCGAAATCGGAAACACGTTCGGCAGCGACGATTCGATCATCTGCCGCAGGAAATAACGCGCGCCGGAAGAAGTCATCACCACCGTCGGAACTTCGCGTCTTTCGAGCACCCGCTCGAGCCTCGCCACAATTTCGTGGACCAGCTGCGGAGCGAGGACCAGCACGCTATTCTGCTCGCTGTGCTGCACCGCCGATTCAATCGTCTGCTCGATCGAAGAATCCAGGAAGAACGCCGGCAGTTCGCCTTTCTGATTCAAATACGGCTTCACGACCATGCGCCGGATCGCTTGTCTGGTGTATTCGGTCAACAAAACAGGATTCTTTGTGGTGCCCGCCGCTTCGCTCAGCGCTTCCAAAATGGAAACGCCATCCCGTATCGAAACACGCTCGCGAAGAAGATTTTGCAGCACCTTCTGTATCGCTCCGAACGAGAGCAGTTTGGGTACCAAATCTTCGAGTAGCTTGGGATTCTCCTGGCCTACGCGGTCGGCGAACACTTTGGCATCCTGGCGCGAGAACAGCTCGCTCGCGTGCTGGCGCACCAGTTCGGAAAGATGCGTCCCCAGGACATTGACCGCGTCTACCACCGTGTAACCCGCCCCGCGCGCCAGGTCTACTTTATCGGCCGGAATCCACAGCGCCGGCAGGCCGAACGCCGGCTCCCGTGTCTGCTGTCCCGAGAAATTCTTGTCTGCCTTACTCGTGGGAATAGCCAATTCGCTTCCCGGCATAAGCTCATAGCGTCCGATCTCGCTGCCCTTAAGCAACACCACATATTCGCGCGAGCGCAACGAAAGATTGTCCGTAACGCGTACCGGCGGCACCAGGTAACCCAGCGTGTTAACGAATTGCCGCCGGATGCCCGCAATGCGTTTCAGCAACGGCGACGACTTACCACCGGCAACCAGGCCGGCTAAGCCGAGACCCACTTCAATCGCCAGCGGCTCCACCCGCAACAGCAATTCCAGATCGTCCTTTGGCGCAAGCGCTGGCATCGCCGCTTCCTCTTTGACGCTTCTGTCAATTTTTTTACGCTTGACCCAGCCGACTGCGCCCAAGCCGCCGCCGAGCAGCAGGAACGGAACTGCCGGCAGTCCCGGAAACGCCGCCAGCACCAGCAACACGCCGGAGGAAAGCAGCAGCGGCTCCGGCTTGCCAAAAAGTTGCCGCTGAAATTCCGTTCCGACACGCACATCCGAATTGGCACGCGTCACAATGAGACCGCCCGACACCGAAATCATCAAAGCCGGAATCACGGTCACCAGGCCATCGCCAATCGTCAGGACCGTATAGGTTTCCAGCGCATGCCGCAGTTCCATGCCGTGCTGCAGCACGCCGATCAGAAAACCGGCAATGATGTTGATGCTGGTGATCAAAATACTGGCCACTGCATCGCGCTGCGTAAAGCGCGACGCGCCGTCCATCGCCCCATAGAATTCGGCTTCGGCCGCCAACTGCTTGCGCCGCCGCCGCGCTTCCCCTTCATCGATCAGGCCGGCGTTCATTTCCGCGTCGATCGACATTTGCTTGCCCGGCAAAGCGTCGAGCGTAAACCGCGCCGAAACTTCGGAAATACGAACCGCGCCATGATTGATGACCACATATTGAATGGCGATCAGGATCAGGAATATGACCGCCCCGATCACGTAATTGCCGCCCACGACGAAGTTTCCAAAAGCTTCGATCACGCTACCCGCCGCCGCCGTGCCGCTGTTGCCATTGAGCAAAATCAACCGCGCCGAGCTGACGTTCAAGGCCAGTCGAAACAACGTCAACAGCAGCAAGGCCGTCGGAAATACGTTAAACTCCACCGGCTTGAGAATGTACAGCGTCACCATCAGCACCACCACCGACATCATGATGTCGAGAACAATCAGGACATCGAGCAGTGCCGGCGGCAACGGGGTAATCAGCGCTACTACGATCGCCAGTACGGCAATCGGCACCGATAGCTCGCCGAAATTAGGCAGAGCGAACTTTGACGGAAAACGTTTGGCGGAAGGGCCGGCTATAACTTGCGGCTGGGTCGACATACAACGGAACCTTTAGCGAGGCAATTTTCGGCCCATTAGCTTGTACACATAGGCTAGGATTTCGGCGATGGCCTTATAAAACTCAGGGGATACGGCGCGGCCCGGCTCCACCGCCTGATATAGAGCGCGCGCCAGCGGCGGATTTTCTATAACCGGTATTTCGTTCTGCGTCGCAATCTGGCGAATGCGCAGCGCCAGCCAGTTCTTCCCCTTCGCTACCACCACGGGACAAGGCATAGTCTCCATCTCATAGCGAATGGCAACGGCAAAGTGGGTCGGATTCACGATGACCGCCGTCGCCTGCGGCACCTGGCGCATCATCTGGCGGCGCAGCAGGTCGCGCCGCAAGCGCCGGATACGCTGTTTGATCTGCGGATCGCCTTCGTTCCGTTTGTGTTCCTCGCGCACTTCCTGCTTGGTCATGCGCAATGTGGACATGTGCTTCCGGTATTGCAGGATCAAGTCGAAAGCGCCGAACACCAGAAACAACGCCGCCGCTTTCCAGAGCAGACCTTCAATGGCGCCCGCCATTTGCACCGTCGCGGCATGCACACTTTGTAGCGGCAACCGCAAAAACAGTGCCGCATTGCTTTCCCAGAACGAATAAAGCGCCAGCGTGAGAGTGCCTAGCAGCGCCACCGCTTCAAGCGTGGATTTCGCATTCTGCGCCGGCAGTTCGCGCAGCCGGCTGACCGGATTCAAACGGCTGAATTGCGGTGCGAGTTTCGACAGGCTGAACCCCATCCGCGTCATGCTCAAATGCACGGCCAGGGGAGCTGCTATCAAAACGGCGCCAAGCGAAACCAATGGCGCCAGCGTTTCCCAAAAAAGACTGCGCACGAGCGTCGGCCATTCGGCCGTTCCCATATCGCCGCGCATGGCTTCCGAAAGCACCCGGCTCATCGAGTGGGCGAGTTTCTCCGACCAGGCCGGCACTAACTTTCCGGCCAGCGCCACAAACGCCAGGAACTCCACCGCGCCCAGCAAGCCGCGCGAAGAAAGAAATTGTCCCTCTTCCCGCGCCTTGCGCAGCCGCTGCGCGGTCGGTTTTTCTGTCTTGTTCTCGGCCATCGCTCCCTAGCCGAATAGCCCCCGTTCGAGCGCGCCGAATACCTGGCTCGCGTAGGCCTCATAGAGTTCCGGAGCGACTTTGAGAACCGCCGCAAAGGTCGCCAGCGTCAGCAGCATTTTGAGCGGAGCGGCGTGCGCCCCCATGTGCAACTGCGAGCTGATGCGCCCCACCAGTCCCAGAGCGATCTCGGTCATCAGCAGCAGCCCCAAAATCGGGAAAGCCAGCCGCAAACCAACCGTGAAAATGTTCGCCGCCAGGCTCACCACGGTATGCGCCAGATCTTTGCTCAGCAGAAACTGTCCCGGCGGATAGCGGTCGAAACTCAGCGCGAAGGCGCGCAGCACCACCCGGTCCAGTCCCAGAGCGAAAAACATCATGCCGGCGGTCAATTGCGCGAGCACTTGCAATACCTCCGAATCGGCCTGCGTTACCGGATCGATCACCGCCGAGTACCCGTAGCCGGCCTGCAGGCCGAGCATTTGCGCGCCCACCGTCAGCGCTTCGGTCAAGAATCCGACCAGCAGCCCGATCGAAATTCCCAGCGCCGCTTCGGAAAACAGCCATCCCGTTAAAAGCCCCGGAGTGATGACGCTCACGTCCAGGTGTGGCCAGCGCGGGTAGAGTGCAATCGCCGTGGCGAAGGCGAATACGATGCGCGCCATACCCGGACCGGCTTCGCGCCCCGGCATGGGCACAAATACAAAGGCTCCCGCTAAACGCGTCAAGACCAGCGCGAAGGTGAGCGGCAGCGCCAGCGGGAAGGAGAGGCTAGCGTGCATACTGCGAGAAGTCCCGCAAGATGCCGATCGTGTAATCCGACGCCCGGTGCAGCATCCAGGGCAGCAGCAACAGAAAGCCGGCCAAACAGGCCGCCAAACGGGGCACCGTGCTGAAGACCGGGTCTTGCAGCGACGTCGCGATCTGGATCAGATTGACCGCAACGCCCAGCGCAAAGGCGATCACCAGCAGCGGAGCAGTAATCCAGAATGCAGCCATCAGGGCCGCGCTCACCGTGTGAATCGCAAGTTGGGGCGTCATCGTTCGAAAAAGCTCTTCATGAGAGACCCGATCACCAGGTTCCAGCCATCCACCATCACGAACAGCAGAATTTTGAATGGCGCCGAAACCATCACCGGCGGCAATTGCATCATTCCGATCGAGAGGGTAACGGAAGCTACCGCTATATCGATTACAAGAAACGGCAGAAAGAGCACCGCGCCGATCTGAAATCCGGCCTTGAGTTCGGAAAGGATGTAGGCCGGAATCAATACTCGTAAACTGACCTCCGAAGGATTTCGTGGCGCTGGCTCTTTCGACATCTCCACAAACAGCCGGATATCACGCTCTCGCGCGAAGCGCACTAGAAACTTACGCAACGGCACCGATCCCTGATCGAAGGCCTGTTCGGCGCTGATCTGCCCTTTTTCTAGCGGCTCCCAGGCGTGCGTGTAAATATCGGCGAACATCGGCTGCACGATCACCAGCGAGAGAAAAAGCGACAGGCCCACCAGCACCTGGTTCGAGGGAGCCGTCTGGGTCCCGAGCGCCTGCCGCAAAAAGTGCAGCACGACGGCAATCCGCAAAAAAGGTGTGACGCACATGATGACCGCCGGCAGCAGCGTCAGCAGCGTAAGGCCGAGCGCTATCTGCATAGGCACGCTGAGCGTGAGCCCGCGCCCCGCGGCTGGCGTTACGCCGATCGATTGCAGCGCGTCACCGGCTGAGGCGGCCGATGCGGCGAGAGGTGTAAAAAATAACAGCAGTTTCACGATGCCGTCCGCTCCTCGATCGCATTTGCCGGCAGAACCGCGACGCGGCTCACTCCGCCCGGCGATACCCCCACGACAATGAGCCGCCCGCCAAGCGAAACAAGATGCAGCGAGTGTTGGGCGCTCAATGTCACACGCTCGATCACCTGCATATTTCGCCCTGCCGCCGACGGGCGGACAAGCGGAAGCCGCACGTTGGCAAAGCCTTTGCGGCGCGCCAGCCACAACGCTCCCACCAGAAGCCCAAGCACCAGAAAAACCGCCAGAAACTGCTGCAACATGAATATTCGAGGGACAGAATCGAAAAGTAGGTCCGGGCGAAGCTTACGCTCCGCCCGTCGCCCGCTTAGTGAATCACGTTAAACAGGTCCTGGTTCATCTGATCGGCGGTGGAAATCACCCGCGAGTTCGCCTGGTAAGCGCTCTGATACACGATCAGATTCGTGAACTCGGTCGCCATATCGACGTTTGAGCCTTCGAGCGCGCCGCCCAGGATCTGGCCGCGATCGGCAGTCTGCGGAATGCCGATAGCCGGATTGGCGGTGTCGCTGGTCGCAGCGAAGTTATTGTTGCCCGCGTTCTGTAACGACGTCGGATTCTGAATCGAGGCCAGCGCCAGTTGCGCCTCGACGCGCTTCTGACCATTTGAGAACGTGGCAACGATCTGACCGCCGTTCTGAATACTGACCGAGGTCAATTGAGCGGCCTGCGTTCCGTCCTGCTTGGACCCGCCCACGCTCGACGGCTGCCCATATTGCGTAAGCGTGCCATTGCCGTTTGCGTCGAACAGATTCCAGCTCATGGTCAAAGTCGCCGCGCCGTCTTTCAAGCCCGCGGCCGTGGCGGTCGCCGGTGTCGTACCTCCCGCTGTGCTCATCGTGCCATTCGAATTGAAAGTAAGCGTGCCGGGAGCAGCCAGCAGAGAAACTTGCGTCCCCGGCGTGCCGGCCGCCAAATCATCGCCCGGAATCGTCACATCGTAGGTCCACGAATTAATGGCGGTTTTCTTGAAATTCAGCGTCAGGTCATGAGTATTGCCGAGTGAGTCGACCACAGTTAGGGGTTGCGAATAAGTCGAGCCAATGGCAGTCGAAGCGTCCAGATTCGCGTTCATCGAAAAACTCTGCGTCGCCACCGGAGGAAGAATCGCGCCGGACGGCAATGCAATGTC
>JAICIH010000170.1 GCA_025924475.1 Bryobacteraceae bacterium | reverse complement strand
TACCGCAATAAGGCTGTAGCGGGTTTCGATCGCACCCACAACTTCCAATTCTTCGGCGATTATGCCTTACCATTCGGCAAAGGCAAACGCTGGGCGCAGAGTGGATTGGCCGCGCGGCTGGCCGGCGGCTGGCAGTTGAATTGGATTTTGAGCCGCTATAGCGGTACACCGTTCAACGTCGTCACCTCCGGCACTTCGGTGAACGCCCCCGGAAATACCCAGACTGCCGACCAGGTACTCGCCAACGTAGCGATTCTGGGTGGCCACGGCTCCGGCGATCCCTACTTCGATCCAAATGCTTTCGCGACTGTGACCGCGAAACGGTTCGGCAATACGGGCCGCAACATCGTTCGCGGCCCCGGTTTCTTCAATCTCGACGGAAGTATATTCCGCGATTTCTCCATTACGGAAAGATTTGTGTTGCAGTTTCGTGCCGAAGCCTTCGGTCTGACGAACACGCCGCAGTTTAATAATCCGGGAGCCACGGTTTCGTCCGCGACGCGAAACGCTGACGGCTCAATCAAGGCCTTGAACGGCTACGATGAGATTACCGTCGCGAATGGAGAGCGGCAGTTTCGATTTGCTCTGAAGCTCTCTTTCTAACAGAAATCCATTTGGCAGAGATCCACGCCGCGACCTGAAGAACGAGAAAAACACAAAGTAAATCGAGCGAAAGCTGCGCCGCAGCCAAGTGCTTGCTTAAATCTCGTACGCCATCGCCGAGAAGGCTTATCACAAACTGCGACGGAATCACAAGCGCCAGCAGGAGCGTAGCCGCTCGGATTTCCACGCTGCCCACGCTTCGTGGGCACAGAAACGGCAGCAGCAGGCCGGCCGTGAGAAGCGCCAGGTAATTGTGAGTGATCAGTCTTTCCCGAAGGGCGGACGCGGCCACCAGCGCGCGGCCATTGTGAAAGCTTTTTCTGTCCGAAGGCAGTATGTAGACGTTGTACGGAAATAAATGAAAAGACTTGATGGTGAAATGCGCCCGCGCCGACCAGTGCCAAAGACGAAATAACAAGGTAGGATGACGCCAATAGGGAGCCAGAACATCTTTGACAGTGAGTGAAACGCGCTCGGCGCATCCGCTCGGTCCCGCATTAAAATGGGCGATGCCTTCTGAATCCAGCTTGTGTCCCCACGGATCGTTGCCAACGCATTTCATATTGGAATCGCTTACGCCGAGCTGCCTTAGCTCCTGCGCCGAAAGCAAAATATACGAGCCAAAATAAGTCGAGTTGTAATAGTTCTGGGTTGGGTCTGTATTGCCTCCCATGAGGAACCAACTGATCACGAACGCCATCAGTAGGCCAGCCATCAACCATAGATCCGGCTTTCGTTTGTGCAGAAAATGCACCAACGCCAGTGTGGCCGCCATGAGCAAAGGCAAATAGAAATACTGCGCCTTGGCCCCGCCGCAGAACAGCGCACCGGCGAGGCACAGAGTCAGACGAACCCCGCGACGCTCTTCGAAAAGCCCTACCAGAAACACCGGAAGAAAAACGAATAATACGTGCTCCTGATAAAACGAGTTAAAGAAGGCAACATTATGTGCCAGAAAGAAAGCGCTCACCAGGAGAACAAAGACCAGAGGCCGCCAACCCGGCCTTGTCCCTAAATGTCGCGGCAAGGTTTTCGATAGCCAGTAACAGCAGCCGAGGACAATTAGCTTCGAAATAAGAGCTAGAAGATAGAGATCGAAGTACCGGCCGAAAATTTGCTGCAATCGAACGTGTATCCAGACGTAAATCCAAGCCATATTTCGCTGCCGCCAGGGTTTGACTACAGGATTCGTGTACGGCCAGATGAAAGCCGGATCAGTATAGCCGTGGTAGGGCTGGACATCTACAGGTTGAGCGCCGAGCAGCGAGTCGAAGACGCGGTAAAAGTCTCCCTGATTCATCATCGCCACATTCTTCGACATACTCAGCAGGCAACCGCCGGCAGTGCAGGCGAAGAAAAGGAATAAATGCGATCTCAGGCGATGCACGGAAAACAAGTCTACACCGTGCAACAATCAGGTAATCGCATCCGGACGGGTTCCGGGAGCATCGACATAGGGAGAATCACAGAATTGATGTCCCTGGGCGAGTACATCAAGACCATAAAGCGCGAAGACCCGGCGGCTAAGAGCACTCTGGAAATTCTTTTGTGCTATCAGGGCTTGCACGCGGTGCTATTGCACCGGCCCGCTCATTGGCTTTATCGCCGCGGATTCTACGTGCTGGCCCGTTTTGTTTCAAACGTGGCCCGTTTCCTCACTGCAATCGAAATCCATCCCGGAGCAAAAATCGGCAAACGGCTGTTCATCGACCATGGCCTCGGCGTGGTCATCGGTGAAACCGCGGAGATCGGCGACGATGTGTTGCTTTACCAAGGTGTCACCTTGGGCGGTACCGGCGGGGAGTGCGGCAAGCGGCATCCCACGCTGGGCAACGGTGTCGTGGTGGGAACCGGAGCTTCCATTCTGGGGAATATCCGGCTAGGGAATAACGCAAAAGTTGGCGCCGGTTCCGTTGTCGTGCACAGCGTGCCGGACGGCGCGACCGTCGTGGGTATTCCGGGCCGCGTGGTCAAAACGCGTGATGAAACGCTGGGGCTGCTTGAGCACGGACGCGTTGCCGCTTGCGCAGAATCGGAGCCGCCGGATATCGAACGGTTGAATGACCGTATCGGCGAGCTAGAAGCCCTCGTGCGCTATCTGCTGGAAGAACGCGTAGGACAGGCCCGGGGTTAGCCGGCTCGGAAGCGGTATTTCAAGCTATTCGCCGCAAGCGCCGTCAATTCCTCTCGCGAGAACCCGAACACTTCCGCGGCCAACGTATACTCCTGCAGCAAATCTGTCTGAAACAACGCCGGGTCATCCGTACCCAGCACGATCGGAGCGCCCGCATCCCAGAGCCGCCGCAGCGGATGCTCTTCCAGTCGGCCAACTGCGCCGGTTCGCACGTTACTTGTGGGACACACTTCGAGCGGTACGTCGCGTTCGCGGAGAGTCCGAAGTAAAACAGGATCGTCGATCGAATGGATACCATGGCCGATTCGTTGGGCGCCGATTTGGAGTGCATCCCAGACACTTTGGGGACCCGAAACCTCCCCGGCATGGCAGGTCAATCCCAACCCCGCGTCCGCCGCCTCCCGGTAAAGTTGCTCAAACCAGGTGGCGGGGCCTCGCACCTCGTCGCCTCCAATTCCAATGGCGACTACCCCTTCCTGTTTCAAATCGCGTGCAATCTGAAATACACGCTCCGCCGCCGCTGCTCCAAACTGGCGAACTGCGTCGAAAATCCAGGCAATCCGCACGCCGGAAAACCGCCGCGCAACCTCCTGGATCGCCGCGAAAATCGGCTCGATCTTCTGTTCTTTCCACAAGATAACCCCGGCCGAGAGCGTCACTTCCGCATAGCAAATATTCTGGGCCGCTAACTTTTCGAGCAGGCGAAGGGTAGCCAAACCGTAAGCTTCCGGCGTCGTCAATTTTCGGCTAACCCACACATAAGCTTGCAAGAATTCGGCAAAACCTTTGTATTGAATATGCCCCTGAATCTCATCCAGAGAGAGGGATGGATCAAGCTCTCGAATCGTCTCGGGCTCTAACGAGCCTTCCAGATGAAGATGTAGCTCGGCCTTTTCGAGCGAATGCAAAAATTCCTTATCATTCATAATGAACGTGCGATGACCGACCAAGAAATCGAAGCAATCACCGGAGGCTACCACGGTGACGCGTTTGGCGCACTGGGGCCACACGTCTCGAGCAGCAATGGCAAGACCGAATGGGAAGTCCGTGCATTCCTGCCCCAAGCGAAAGAAGTGGCGCTCGCTATCCGCGGCGATCTAATTCCGATGGAGCGTGCCCATAAAGCGGGTCTGTTCAGCGCGCGCACGCCATTCGAGCCGGACGAGTACAAATTCAAGATTGTCGATCGCCACGGCGGCGTATCAGAAGCCGAAGACGTATACCGCTTCCAGCCGATCCTCAGCGATTTCGATTTGCATCTGCACTCGGAAGGCACAAACTACGAAGGCTATCACTCCTTCGGCGCACACCCGGCGACGCTCGACGGCGTCCACGGAACGCGATTCGCGGTATGGGCGCCGAACGCCATCGTGGTCAGCGTCGTCGGCGATTTCAACGATTGGGACACTCGCCGCAACCCCATGCGCGCGCGCACCGGCGGTGTCTGGGAGATTTTTCTCCCCGGTGTAGGCCCCGGAACGCCCTATAAATATGCCGTGAAATCGCGCTATCGGGGCTACAGCCAGATGAAGTCCGACCCGTACGGATTTTCGATGGAGACGCCTCCGAAGTCTGCCTCCATAGTCACCGATTTGAGCACGTATGAGTGGCGCGATCAGGAATGGATGGAACAGCGCGCCCGGACGAAAATCCTCGACAGCGCCATGTCCGTGTACGAAGTGCACATGGGCTCCTGGTCGCGCGACGAGCACAATCAGCCGCTCACCTACCGGCAGATGGCCAGCAAGCTGGTCGCGTACGTGAAAAAAATGGGCTTCACACACATTGAGCTGATGCCCATCGCCGAGCATCCTTACGCCCCGTCCTGGGGTTATCAGGTGATCGGGTATTTCGCGCCCACCTCGCGCTACGGCACGCCGCAGGACTTCATGTACTTCATCGATTGCTGCCATCAGGCCGGCATTGGCGTGATTATGGACTGGGTGCCCGCGCATTTTCCAAAAGACGCGCACGGTCTCGGATTCTTCGACGGCACCGCTCTCTACGAGCATGAAGACTGGCGTTTGGGCGAGCATCGCGATTGGGGTACGCTGATCTTCAACTTTGGGCGTAACGAAGTGCGCTCCTTTCTGATTTCGAACGCGTTGTTCTGGCTGATGAAGTATCACATCGATGGCTTACGCGTGGATGCCGTCGCGTCCATGCTGTATCTCGACTATTCGCGAAAGGCCGGCGAGTGGGTGCCGAACATCTACGGCGGCAATGAAAATCTGGCGGCTATCGATTTCCTGCGCAAGGCCAACGAACTGGTCCACCAGGTGCCCGGCGCGATAACGATTGCGGAAGAGTCCACCGCCTTCACCGGTGTTTCCCGCCCCGTCTATTTGAATGGCCTGGGCTTCACCATGAAATGGAATATGGGCTGGATGCACGACATGCTGCAATATTTCAGCCACGATCCCATCTATCGCAAATATCACCAGAACGACATCACCTTCAGCATGATTTATGCGTTTACGGAAAATTTCGTGCTTCCCGTATCGCATGATGAAGTCGTCTACGGCAAACGCGCTTTGCTTGACAAAATGCCCGGAGACGAATGGCAGCGCTTCGCCAATGCGCGCGCTTTTCTAAGTTACATGTACGGGCATCCCGGGAAAAAGCTGCTGTTTATGGGCAGCGAGATCGGGCAGACCAAAGAATGGAACCATGAGGCGCAGGTCGAGTGGTGGCTGCTCGATCATGAAATTCATCGGCGTTTTCAGGCATTCTGCGCGGCGCTCAATGGGCTCTATCAAAGCGAGCCGGCCCTCTATGAAGTCGACTTTCAGCCAGCCGGCTTCGAATGGATCGATTTCCACGATTCTGACAATTCGATCATTTCGTTTGTCCGCCGAAGCAAGAAAAAAGAAGACTATCTGGTGTTTGTCTGCAACTTTACTCCGGTGCCGCACAAAGATTACCGCACTGGTTTTCCCGAAACCGGGATGTATCGGGAAATCTTTAATTCCGACGCCGCAATGTTCGGTGGCAGCAATATGGGCAATGGAGGTTTTGTAAACGCGGAAGCGGTACCGTCACACGGCCGCCCCGGCTCGGCCACGCTGGTGATTCCACCGCTGGGAGTGACCGTGTTCAAGCCCATCCGCCGGGCATGAGTGGGCTACAAAAGAACCGCGCGCGTCAGCAAGCGGCCGCACCGTCCAGACTCCGCCACAGATACCAACTCGCAACCGAACAATGCGGATGCCACTTCGCCGCGATCTTCGCTAGCTCCGCCGATTTAGGTATTTCTGCAAGGCCATAAGCTTTGCGAACCGCGTTCCGGATTCCCAAATCTTCGAGTGGCATCACGTTCGGTCTTTGCAACGCAAAGATCAGAAACATCTGCGCGGTCCACACTCCCACGCCGCGTACACCGGATAGCTGCGCAATGACTTCCTCGTCTTCGAGGGTGTGCAGCCTGCGGAAGTTGATGCGCCGGGAAACCACGTGCTCGGCCAAATCCGTCAAGGACGCAATCTTTTGCCGCGAGAGACCGCAGGCCCGTAACTGTTCCGGAGTTAATCTGAGAAAGGCGGCCGCGGTAAAACGGCGGCCGGCGGCTTTGCGGAGGCGGTCGAATATCGTCGCCGCCGCTTTCCCGTGAAGCTGTTGGAACGTGATGGAGCGTGCGAGCGTCTCGAATGTGGGCTCCCGGCTCGCCAATTGGCACGGACCGACGCGCTCGATAATTTTTGCGAGAACGGGGTCGCATGTACGCAAATGAAGAACGGCAGTTTCCATCGCTTGGCTCCAGACGATCATCATAGCCGGATGACCAGGTTTGCTCGATATGGCGCAGCGCTTTTACTGCTTACCGCGAGCGCTGCGGCCCAAGATCAACCGATTCGCATAGACGTCGATCTGGTCAATATCCTGTTTACCGTCAAAGCCAAGAAAGGCGGCGCTCTCATTCCCAATCTGGAAAAGAATAATTTCACGATTGAGGAGGACGGCAAGCCGCAGACCATCCAACGCTTTTCGCGTGAAACCGACTTGCCGCTCACTCTCGGACTGCTCATCGATATCAGCGCCAGCCAGGAACGCTTGATCGATGTCGAGCGGCAGGCCGCTTCGGCATTTTTTTCCAGCGTGATTCGTCAAAAAGACGAAGCGTTCCTTATCTCATTCGGAAAGAGCACGGACCTGCTGCAGGATTACACCAACTCGCCACGCCGGCTCTCGGCCGCGCTGCGCGATCTGCGAGGAGATGGGCCTGGCGCGGTGGGCATCGGCCCGATTCCCAACAGCGGCCCGGTCCCCACCATCGGCACGCCCAAAGGGACGCTGCTCTTTGATGCGATTTACCTGGCCTCCGACGAAAAGCTGAAAACCGAAGTTGGCCGCAAAGCGCTCATTCTGATTACCGACGGACAAGATCAGGGCAGCACCTATGACCGGCGCGCCGCCATCGAAGCCGCGCAGCGCAGTGATGCCGTCGTCTATAGCATTTACTACGTGGACCATGGCTTCTACTCGGGCGGCGGAATTTCCTTCGGCGGCGGCAATGAAGGCGATCTGAAAAAAATATCGGAAGAAACCGGCGGCCACGTCTTTTCGGTGAGCAGGAAACATCCGCTGGATGAAATTTTCAAGCAGATTCAGGACGAGCTCCGCAGCCAGTATTCGATCGGTTATTCGTCAACCAATACAAAGCGTGACGGCAGTTTCCGTCATATCGAAATCAAAACTGACAATGACGATTACCGCGTGCAGGCTCGCGCCGGTTATTACGCTACGAAGAACGATGTGCGGTAACGTGCTCGCGCGACGCTAAATATTCCTGGACTGCCTCACGGAGCGGCGGCATGACGGCTATTCCCGCGCCTTCCAATTTGCTGTTGGACAATGCCGAAAACTTGGGCCGCCGCGCGGCGGTTCGATACTCGCGCTCATCTGTGGGTGTGAGTGACGGCTTCAGGCCCGCCAGGTCGAAAATCAGTTTCGCGTAGTCGAACCACGAAATTGGCTGGCCGCCGCCCATATGAAACAATCCGCGTTGGTTTTGGCTAACCAGGTCGGCGGTACGCGACGCCATTGCCGGCGCATACGTGGGCGAAGCCACGTGGTCCGCTACTACTCGAATCGGCGAATTGGCTTTCGCCATGCGCAGCATCAGCTCGACAAAATTTCCGCGCGGCGTGAACATTCCACCCGGCCCGAATACGCCCGAAGTTCGAACAATGAGCGCGTCCGACAGATAGGCTTGCGCATAAAGTTCGCCGGCGAGCTTCGAAACGGCATACGCTCCGAGCGGGTGCGGCGTATCTGTCTCCACGTACGGCACGCCTTTCGTTCCATCGAAAACGTAATCGGTCGAGTAGTGGACAAGCTGCGCGCCGGTCTGGCGGCAGGCGAGCGCCAGGTTGCGAACCGCCAGCGCATTCGCTTGATAGGCCGCCAATGGCTCTTTTTCGGCAATATCGACTTGATTGTAGGCGGCGGCGTTGAGAACCACCTGTGCATCGGTCTTGGCAATGGCCTCTTCCACACGCGCTGCGTCGGTGATATCGAGAGAGTGGCGATCGAAGCGCTGGACAGTCCACTTACGCCGCTCGAATTCGCGGCAGAGTTCCACCCCAAGCTGGCCTCCGCCGCCAAAAATTACCGCCTTCTGATGCATTCTTTTGCAGCATAGCGTATGGTGCGTTTACGGAAGCGCCAGGAACCGCTCCAGGTTGACTTCCGTGTTGCCGATGGCGCGAGCGAGTGTTGCTTTGGCGAGATTGTAGGAGAACACACTGCTGATGTAATCGAAATCCGCGGTCGCTACCGATTCTTGCGTTTGCACAACCTCGACCGTATCGGTCACACCGGCTCCAAAACGCTGCTGCGTCAATTCGAGCGTTTCACGGGCCACGCGCTTGTTGTTGCTTGCGAGAGCCATCTGTTTCCGCGTGGTTTCCAAATCGAGCAGCGCTTGCCGGACATCCGATTCGATACGGCCCCGAGTGTCCTCCAGTTCGGCGCGCCGCTGGGCGAGCGCGGCCTCGGCCTGCTCGATCGAGCCTCCCGTTTTTCCGCCATTCCAGATGGGCACGCGCAGCGTACCGACAAACGTGAACGTTCCGTGCGATTGCGCCGGGTTGGTCCCAATCGCTCCATAATCGGCCGAGATATCGAGAGACGGAAGCCGTTCGGCGGTGGCCGCGGCCTTTGTTCGTTTAGCCGCCCGAAGCTGCGCTTCGGCGGCCTTCAAATCGAAACGATTCTCGACTGCTTGTGTCAGAGCGCGGTCGAAACTCAGATCGACGGGTGCGGAAGGAGGTAACTCACCGGCCAGCTCATAAGAATTCGATGGAGGCAAACCAATCAATCGGGCCAGATTGATCTTCTGTTTGGCCAAATCGTTTTCGAGTGTTGTGACACGCTGTTGCTCCGTCTGCCATTCGATCGTGCTGCGATTCACGTCGATGGCGGCTGCTAAGCCAACGCTCTTGCGATCCTGCGTTTGTTTCAACAGAGCGGCCGCCGTATCCACCCGAGCATGCGCCGCCGTTAGCCGTCCTTCGGCGGCCACTGCTTGCAGGTACGCTCCCGTTACCGCATAGGCGACTAAATCGCGCGCATCGTGCATGGCCGCCGTGTTTGCTTGTACTAACTCCCGTGCGGAGCGATAGTTATTGAGCGCGGTAAGATCGAAAACTTTCTGAGTAAGCGTAGAACGCAAGTCGAAGTAGTTGAACGGGCCGACGATGGTCGGCAGCGTAAATCCGGGAATCGGCGTGTTGAATCGCACCCCGAGCGCCTGCAGATTTGTCTGCTGCACGTTTTCTCGCAGCGCGGCGCTCAGGTTAGGCAGAAGGGAACCGCGCGCCACGCGCATCTGTCCGTGCGCCTGCCGGATCGCTTCGGTAAGTCCCACTGTGCCGAGATTGTGTTCAAGACCTCGCGCGATTGCATCGCGCAATGTCAATTTTCCCGTGAGAGCATTAGCGCCATTGCGCACGCTTCCCTGGTAAGGCCCCTGAATCTGTACTGACGTATTCAAAGTATTGATGCTCGATGTCAGGCCGGGCGACGGCGTCTCTATCGCCGTAGCCGAGCCGCTCTGGCCGCTGCGTCCGGAAAGAGGAAGCGGTGTCGCTTGACTCGGCTGTTGGGGCCCTTGCTGCGGGGCTTGTGCGAATGCCGGCTGTGCGACCGCGAGTGCCGCGACAGTAGAAAAAACGAATAGCGTAGAGCGTAAAAACATGTATCGATTTCTCCTCAGCCAAGTTGTTTTCGGAATCGCCAGGTGCTAATCGCAATCAGCACCACCGTGAAGGCGATAAGAGCGAGGAAGTGGGGCCATAAGACATCTATTCCGCTGCCTTTCAGCAGCGTAGCCCGTGTGATGATGCCGAAATGACGAATGGGATTCAGCCAGGTGATCGGCTGCATCCAAGCCGGCATCGCTTCCACCGGAGTAAGCGCGCCCGAAAGCACCGCCAGCGGTGGATTAACGAAGAACGCCATCAGTTGTGACTGCTGCGCGGACTTCGAAAAAGTCGAGATGAATGTTCCAATGCCGATGCCGCTGAGCACGCATAACGCGGCGCCGGAAATTACGATCACAAGGCTGCCATGCACGGGCACGCTGAACGCCAGCCGCATCACCCCAATCGCGATCAGAACCATCGTGATCAGCAAAAGAAAGATCGGCACGATCTTGGCTACGACGATTTCCGTCGTTCCGGCCGGCGTCATGAGTAGCTGCTCGACCGTTCCCGCTTCCCGCTCCTTGATCATGGCCGTGGAAGCAACCAGCGAGCCATTCAGAATGAGCAGAACACCGAAGGTGCCGGTCACGATGAACCAGGCGTTCACCAACCCGGGATTGTAGAGAAACGCCGTAACCGGCGTCACGCTGCCTGTCTTAGTAGCGGAAAAGCCGCCAGTATCGCGAAAAACCGGCCGGATGCCTTCGCGTGCCAGCTTTCCGTTGTAAGCCTGGATCAGGCCTGCCGCATAGCCTTGGCCAATTGTCGCCGTGTTTGCATTGGCGGCATTGAGAATGATCTGCACATCGACGGTGCGGCCGCGGTGTATCTCGCGAGCAAAAGGGTAGGGAACCACCATCCCGGCGTCCAGCCGGCTTTCCGAGATCGCCCGCTCCAGCTCATTAACAGATCGATAAGAACCACTGGCCCGAAAGCTTTTGCTCTCTGTGAACGACGAAATCAGTTCCCGGCTTTCCGGAGTATGGCTGTAATCGACGACGCCCAGCCGCAGGTTGCTCACTGTTGAATCGAGCGCGAATCCGAACAAGAGAATCTGCAAAGTGGGTGGAACCACCAGCGACACCATCAGCCGCCGGTCGCGGCGAATCTGGTTGAATTCTTTTCGAATGAGAATACGAAGGCGGGATGTCCGTTTCATGCCGATACCTGCATGGCGCGCATGTGAACCCACGCGAGCGCGAAAAAGATAAGACCGATTACGCCGATCATCACAACCGAAAACCACATGGAAGGCCAGCCGCCGCCTTGCAGCAGCGCATCGCGAACAATCTCGATGTAGTACTTGCCCCACACGATGTTCGAAATCCAGCGCAATCCCGCCGGAATATTTTCAATCGGAAAAATGAGTCCCGATAGCAAAAAGACAAGTAAAAATCCGCCCAGCGAGACCGCCTGAATGGAAGCGCCTTGATTGGGAATTGCGGCGCCGATCAGTGTCCCGAATGAGGCTACGCAAAATGCGTAGAGCACGCTCGACACAATCAACGGCGTCGGATCGCCCGCAATGCGCAATCCGAAAACCGTCAGCAAGAGAACCAGAGATAACAGCCACTCGCAAAGCGCGACAATCATGAACGCGAATATCTTTCCCATCAGAAACTCGGCAGCCGTAATGCTCGAAACGTAAACCTGCAGGATCGTTTTCTGTTCACCCTCCTTCGACATCGCCAACGCGGCGAGCAGCGGAGGAAACATGGAGATGCCAAGAACGAAAATGCCCGGACTGTAGAACTTCGGCGAGTCGCGTCCCGGGTTGTACCAGAGCCGGATTTGTGCCCGCACTGCGTCGCTGCTCTGCCGCCGGGACAATCCCTGGTTAAAAGCTTGCGTGATCTGATTGATATAACCCTGTACGATGCGCGCCGTGTTCGAATCGGTTGCGTCTACCAGCAATTGCACTTCGCTCGTTCTCCCGCGCGCCAGGTCCCGGCCGAAGTTCTTGGGAATGACGAGTACCGCGCGCGCGGCGTTGGCCAGCAGCGCGTCATCCGCGCTTCGATCGCTGGGCCACGAAACTACGTGAAACGACAGCGACGCGCGAATGGCATCCGCGAACCGCCGCGACGCTGAGGAGCTGTCGAAATCCTGAACGATCAGCGGGAGATTGTGGACAGTGAGAGAAATAGCCGTACTCAGCAGCAAAATAAGCGCCAGCGGCAGCACCAGCGCGAGAACCAGTGCCAGCCGGTCGCGCCGGATCTGAGTCAATTCTTTCCGTGTCTGCGCCCAAATACGCCGCATTGAATTACTCCTGCGCGGCCGCTTTGCCTTGCCGCTTGGCTTTCTCCACTACCACGATGAAAACGTCCTCGAGCGAATAATGTTCTTCGTGCGCCTCGCGTATGTGCAGGCCCGCCGCTTCGAGCTTACGGGCAATCTCTCGCTTGCCC
>JAICIH010000169.1 GCA_025924475.1 Bryobacteraceae bacterium | reverse complement strand
TCTTTCGCGCTTCTGCTCCTGCGGCATTTTCAACACCTCACGCGGCAAGCGCATTCTGATGGACGCCATTCATCAAAAACCGGCCGAGCCTCCGGTTACGGCGGAACATGAAAAGTAAACTCCCGCTCCTCCTGCTGTGCCTAGCTGCGGCGCTGCACGCCGAAGTGAAAGCAATCAAGAATTTTGTTCTGATCGATGGCACCGGCCGGGCTGCCGTTCCTAATAGCGCCATGCTCGTTGATAACGGGCGCATCGCCTGGATTGGGCCTGCAAGCCGATTGTCCGCGCCATCCGGAGCCGAGACCATCGATCTTCAGGGCAAGTACGTCATGCCTGGGATGATCGGCCTTCACGTGCATCTCGGCGTTACCCAGGGACTCACGCAGGACGCGAAGTTCTTCACCCCGGAAAACGTCGAAAAGAATCTGAAGACCTACGCCTCCTACGGAGTCACTTCCGTCGTGAGCATGGGAACCGATAAGGATTCAATTTTTCCCATGCGCGACCGGCAGAGAGCCACTGGCCGGCCGAGCGAAACACGCATATTTACAGCCGGACAAGGATTCGTCTTCAAAGGCGGATACGGCGGCGTACCCGGCATAAATCAGGGCATCGCCACTGTAGCGGAAGTGGAACCCGCAGTTGCCGCCCAGGCCGCCAAGCATGTCGATCTGATCAAGCTCTGGATGGACGATCACCTTGGCACGCAAAAGAAGATGCCTTATGACATGGCAAAAGCGATCATTGAGAGCGCTCACAAGCATCATCTGCGCGTCGCGGCGCATATCTTCTATCTCGAAGACGCCAAGCGGCTAGTCGACTATGGCATCGACGGTCTGGCTCACAGTGTTCGCGATAAGCCTGTGGATCAAGAACTCATCGCGAGTATGAAGCGCCATGGCACCTGGCAAATGGCGGCAACGTTAAGCCGCGAAGCTTCGATGTTTGTATATGCGCAGACGCCAGCATTCTTGAAGGACCCATTTTTCACCTGCTGCGTATCCGCCGACGTCGTCCATACCTTATCCAGCGCCGCCTATCGCGAAAAGATTTCCTCCGACCCGCATTTCCAACATTATCCCGAGTATCTGAAGACGGCTCAGGAAAATTTGAAGAAGCTGGTCGATAGCGGCGTCCACTACGGCTTCGGGACAGACGCCGGACCGCCAAGCCGCTTCCCCGGCTATTTCGAACATTGGGAACTAGAGCTGATGGTCGAAGCTGGCCTCACCCCCGCGCAGGCAATTGCCGGAGCCACTCGCAACGCCGCCCAATTTTTAGGTGCGAAAGATCTGGGAACGCTGGAAAAATCCAAATGGGCGGACATGATCGTGCTGGATCGAAACCCGCTCGAAGATATCAAGAACAGTCGCACTATTCACGCCGTGTACATCGCGGGAAACCGGGTCAAATAAATTTTCGTTTTGCGAAATGAATCCAACCATTAACGATTCGGATACACAAATTGACTCGGTTCCTGCTGGACCTGTCTTCGGCCATATCGAACCCATTCCGCTTACCGAACGCGTCACCGCAGCATTGAAGAACGCCTTCTTTTCCGGCCAGCTCAAGCCCGGCGATTCGATCGTAGAACGGCAAGTCGCACGCGAGATGAACGTCGGCACACCGGTCGTTCGCGAAGCGCTCATCGATCTGAAACACCAGGGCTTCGTGCGCCGCGTAAACAACAAAGGCAGCTCCGTTACAAAGTTTGAGACTGAGGAAGTCCGCCAGCTCTATATGCTGCGGATTGAGCTGGAGACGCTGGCGCTGCAATGGGCGCGCTCTCGCGTGACTCCTGCGGACCTCGACGAATTAAAAAAACTTGCGGATAATTTAGTAGCTGCTGGAGAGCGTGGAAGCCGGCGTGAGTTTCTGGAATGCGATGTCGCGTTTCATCGATATTGCTGGCGTCTATCTGGAAACACTTTCCTCGCCGAGACGCTGGAACGGCTTCTGGCGCCGCTTTTCGCATTCGTCGTTCTGGCCAGCGGGCGCCCGCTGACCGCAGCTATGGGCCGCGAGCACTATGCCATTGTGGAGGCGCTCCGGTCGGTTCCCGAGCCTGAATTTTCGGCTCTCGTACGCAAGACAATTACTGGGTTTGCGCTTCGCTGGACATCCGGCGGGCTTTAAAATGTAGCGGCCGACGCTGCGGAAGGAGGATTTCCTTTGCCTCTCGGCGCCAAAACAGATCGCGCTCCTCAGTCCGCTCTCGGGCTTCGATCGAATACTGTCGCCAGTCGTATCCGTTTCCACGTTCTGGGCTTGACGTTCCTGATGGCTTTCATGATGTACATGGAACGCGGCGCAATTGGCGCCGCCGCTCCTAGAATCATGCATGAATTCCATCTCGACAAAATCACGATGGGGTGGAGCATCTCGGCCTTTAACTGGTCCTACGCTATGTTTCAGGTGCCCGGCGGATGGTTGGCCGACCGGTTTGGCTCGCGCCTCGTACTCGGCATTTCCATGGCGTGGTGGGCGATCTTTACTGCAGCTACTGGTCTGTCCTATAACGCCGCATCGCTCGGGCTCACCCGCTTCTTGTTTGGGATGGGCGAAGCAGCCGCTTTTCCGGCCGGCTCCCGCGCGCTGGTACGTTGGCTGCCCGCGCGCCAGCGAGCGTTTGGGCAAGGTTTTCAGCACTCGGGCTCACGTCTCGGCGCGGCGATCGCTCCACTTTTCGTGGTGATTCTGATCTCGATCTGGGGCTGGCGACCGGTGTTCTTCGGTTTCGGAGCCGCGGGCCTTCTCTGGGCAATCGCATGGTACAGCTACTACCGCGATCTGCCTGCCAAACATTCGAAAGTAAATGCGGAAGAACTCAAAATAATACAGCCGGAAAGCACATCGCCTGCTCGCCGGATAAACCGCGCGGTGCCGTGGTCCCAGATTGTTCGTAGTTCCGATCTCTGGATTCTCAGCGCGTGCTATTTCTGCTACGGGTGGGTCCTTTGGCTGTACCTGGCGTGGTTCCCTACTTACCTGCGGGAAGCGCATCATTTCACTGCCCTCAAATCCGGGATGGCCAGCATTCCATTGCTCGCCGCGACTTTTACAAACGTGATCGGCGGCGTTTGGTCCGACAAATTAGTCGCTCGCTGGAACGATCTGCGCAAAGGACGTCTCACAGTTTGGCGATCCGGCTTTTGCATTGCTGGATTGGCGCTGATTCCCGGAGTGCTCGCCACCAATCCTGTGGTCGCTATCGTATGCCTGACCATTGCCCTTGGGGGCCTCGAGTTGACCGTTGCCGTCTCTTGGGCAATGTGCATCGATATCGGAGGAAATTACAGTGGCTCGGTTTCCTCCGTCATGAATACGCTGGGCAATTTGGGAGGAGCTCTCGGCGCCGTGGTGATTGGTTATCTGGCGACCGCGTTCGGATGGACCTCGCCATTTATCGTGGCTTGCGTCCTCTGTCTGCTATCGGCGCTGTTAGCCGGCCGCATTGATCCTTGCCGCTCCATAAACGAACGCTTACACGCTGGGGAGTAGTCATGAATTGGAATAGACGCTCGGTTCTGTTGTCGCTTCTTGCCGCCCCTTTGGCGGCTTCCGAAAAGCCGCCAACGCATCGCGCCAAAGTCACACGCCTCTTCCGCTCGCCCGAAGGCAATCCGAATGCTCTCGCCGCGACTCCCGAAGGTCTGTGGGTTGCCGAGCAAATCAGCGATCGTGCCTATCTTTTGGATTGGAAAACCGGCGAGGTCTTGAAGAAGCTCGATACCGAATCCTCGAATACGAGCGGTATGGGCTTTGGCGGCGGCTATTTGTGGATGGGCGCAAACGGAGGCCCGATTGGCCGCCTGCCCAGACCGAACGAACCGAAATTCGGCCGCATCGTGCAAGTGGACCCCGATACCGGCCGCACAATCGGCATGTTTCCGGTACCGGATGGCGGCGGCGTCCACGGCGTCCTCTATGCGGATAACTCTCTCTGGATCACATGCTTCAAATGGAACGCCGTCGTCCGCATCGATCCACTGACCTTCAAAGCCGGCGAGCGATTTCCTTTGCATTTGACGCGCCCGCACGGCTTGGCCTGGGACCCGCCGGGCATGTGGGTGGGCTACTCGAATGACTACGTTTTTCTAAAGCAGGACATCAGCGACGGACACGTGCTGGAAGTGGTAACACTCGAAAAAGGAAAAGATCCCGATCCTCACGGCATGGACATGTACCAGGGCAAAATGTACTACTGCGACGCCGGCATCGCACCGCCGGGCGTCTACAGCAACAGCCCCGGAGCAGGCTACATATATAGGATCGATTGGTAGCGCCTCGCAGGCTGAAATGCCCAATAACTGGAGTTTGAGACCTCTGCCATGTGGGGTGGCTTGCTAAGCCGCTGCCGATGGGCAATCGGCCTCTCCAAGCATCAGATCTGCTTCCAACACTAACCAATCCCTCGGACACACGACACTAGTTGTATGATTCGAAGCTCTGGTCAAGCGTCTGTCAGAACCCTCAACCTGGTTTCTTTAACAGCGGATCTCGTGATTGTGGGGGGCGGAATTGCCGGCGTATGCGCTGCAATTACGGCTGCGCGCGCCGGCATTCGGGTCGTGCTCCTCCAGGACAGGCCGGTGCTGGGCGGCAACGCATCCAGTGAAGTGCGCCTCTGGATTCTCGGAGCCACGTCGCACATGGGCAACAACAATCGTTGGGCTCGCGAGGGCGGCGTTATCGACGAGATTCTCATCGAGAATCTGTACCGCAATCCCGAGGGCAACCCCTTAATGCTCGATACCATTTTGCTCGAGAAGGTGCGTGCGGAAGAGCGGATCACCCTGCTTCTGAACGTCGCCGTCGACGAAGTAGAGAAGCGCGACGCGTCGCACATTGCGGCCGTAACCGGATATTGCTCGCAGAATCAGACGAAATACCGCGTCGAAGCGCCGCTATTTTGTGACGCTTCCGGCGACGGCATCGTCGGTTTTTTAGCTGGCGCGGCATTTCGCATGGGCAGTGAAGGCCGTGACGAGTTCGATGAAGCCATGGCGCCCGCGCAAAGCACTAACGAGTTGCTGGGCCATTCGCTCTATTTCTACAGCAAGGACACGGGCCAACCCGTTCGCTTTGTGCCGCCGTCCTTCGCGCTAAAAGACATTACCGCCATCCCGCGCTATCGGGACATCCGCGCGTCCGATTCCGGCTGCCGCTTTTGGTGGCTGGAATGGGGCGGCGCCCTGGACACCATTTCCGGCACCGAAGAGATCAAGTGGGAACTGTGGCGCGTCGCCTATGGCGTGTGGAATTACATCAAGAATTCGGGACACTTTCCTGAGGCCGAAAATTTGACGCTCGAATGGGTGGGGACGATTCCCGGGAAACGCGAGAGCCGTCGATTTGAAGGCGACGCCATTCTGACACAACGCGATGTGGTAGAACAGCGCACGCATCGCGATGCCGTATCGTTCGGCGGTTGGGCCATTGATTTGCATCCCGCCGAAGGAGTCTATAGCAATTTACCCGGCTGCGCTCAATGGCATGCCAAAGGCGTTTTCCAGATTCCGTATCGCTGCTTCTACAGCCGCAATATTGAAAATCTCTTTCTGGCTGGACGAATCGTGAGTGTGTCGCATGTGGCGTTCGGATCCACACGCGTCATGGCGACATGCGGGAATAATGCACAGGCCGTAGGCATGGCCGCCGCACTCTGTCGTGAGATCGGCGCTATGCCGCGCGATCTTCTGGAAAGTACTCGCATGGACGAACTGCAACGGCGATTGATGAAGACTGGGCAGTATATCCCCGGATTTGTTTTGCAGGATCCGGCCGATCTGGCGCGACAGGCACGGATTACTGCGTCGAGCGAGTACGTTCTTGATGAGCTGTTGCCCGATGGCGACATGCTGGATCTGACCGCGTCCCGCGCAATGCTGCTTCCGGTTCCCGCGGGGCCTTTGCCCGCTGTGACATTTTTTTGCGAAGCGAAAGAACCCACGCGTCTTGAAGCTGAGGTGCGCGGGTCCTCGAAACAAGGAAACTTCACTCCCGATACGGTTCTTTATCGCGAAGCTTTCGAACTGCAGTCCGGATCCAGGCACGCAATCCGCCTACAGCCGGCTGCGACTGTTCCGAACGATTGCTACTTGAGCTACTGCCTGCTGCGCAATCCATCCATCCGGGTGGCGACAAGTGCCTCGCGAGTGACTGGCGTCTTATCTCTATCGCATTCTCAAAACGCTGCCGTTGCCAAGGCAGCAACGCAAAGCGCGCCTCCGGGCAGCGGAATCGAATCGTTCGAGTTTTGGCTGCCCGGCCGCCGGCCCGGAGGGAAAAACCTGGCGATCCGGGTCGAGCCATCGATCAGTCCGTTTAGCGCCCGCAATCTGGTGAATGGCGCGGCGCGCCCGACCGTTCGCCCCAACGCCTGGGTCGCGGCGGCGGACGACCCAATCCCTTCTCTCAACCTTTGTTGGGCGGAAGCGCGCCCGATCCGCCGTCTTGAGCTCACGTTCGATACCGACTACGATCACCCACTCGAATCGGTTTTGAGGGGTCACCCGGAGCGCGAGATCCCCTTCTGCATAAAGCGATATCGCGTCTCCGCCGCCGGTAGGATGTTGTTCGAAGGCGAGAACCACTCGACGCGCGCCTCTCATATATTTCCGGACACAGTGACAACAAATACGATTCGGATCGATGTGCTCGAAACTCGCGGCATGCCGGCGGCAATTTTCGAAATGAGGTGTTATGCGGATTGATTTTAGGAAGACTTGCGGAGCTATGCTTGCGGCTCTGTTTATGGCCGTCCCCGCATTTAGCCAAACGAACCTGAGGGGTTCCTATCCTCCGGCAAACTATAAACTCTCATGGTCGGACACCTTTGCTGGCTCATCTCTCGACACATCTAAATGGATGTACCGGACCGACGTAAAAGCGTCCAGCTCACAAATACCTCAAAATGTCGCAGTGACCGGTGGAAATCTGGTCATCTTCATGCGAAAGCAAGCCGATCGCGGCAAGCAGTACACCGGAGGTGGCGTCATTAGTAAGAAGCCCTTCCACTATGGCTATTTCGAAGCGCGAGCCAAATTGTTCGGCGGCGCAGGATGGCATCAGTCCGTCTGGGCGATGGCGGTTACGGACGGAAGTACCACCTATCCACCGAACATTCGCACGGAAATTGACGGATTGGAGTTCGATTCCGATACGCCTTCGAAAGGCCGAATGGGATTGATCATTTGGCAGGGACCGTCTCACAGCCAGAACAGAAGCTGCACCGCCGGTGTACGCCGTGGTCCGCTGGGTGTGGACGCCACTACCGGCTTCCACGCATACGGCTTCGAATACACCGAGCAAAAGGTCAAATACTATTTGGACGGCGATTTGCGATGTGTCTTCGATTATCCGCCTGCTGACGGTGAGCACGACGAAATCAATTTCTGGCTCACCGCAATCGGTTATGAAATGCACGGCATAAAGATCGATGATTCAAAACTTCCCGGCAAAATGCTCGTGGACTTCGCGGCATTTTACGAAAGCGGGACCCGACATTGAGCCGGTTACTACTTGGATTGGCTCTAAGCGGCGTGGTATCCGCCCAGACGATCTCGATGCAAGCCGGGGGCACGCAGTTGACCATCAAGCGTCAGCCGCTGCGTATCGCAATCGAGCATAACGGCGCTCCGGTAGCGGGCGCGCATTCCGATGGCGGCCTGCTTTTAGGAAATCCCGACCATCCCGAACCCGCTAGCGTGGTATCGGAATCATTTGGCGATAATGGCCGGCGCGTACTCACGATCGGCACATCTTCGGGCAAGAGTGCGCGAATTGCTCTCACCGTCACCGCACATCAGATCGACTTTGTAGTGCAGCCCTCCGAACCCGAAGCGGTGCTGATGCGGTTCGCGCCTGCTAGTCCTGGGTTCGGATTGGGAGATCACGCCGTCGTGGGGCGTCCGCACTTTGATACGGACATCACTGGCTATAGCAACGATCGTTTTCTTTCCGGACAAGGCCTGAGCCGGATGATTTCCAACTTCGTCATCTATCCGAAGCAGAAGTTTGCATTTCTGGTCTGGGAGCCAAATACAAAAATCGTCCGTAGTACCGCTCAGGAATGTACACAAGGCTCGCGCCGCGTCGAAAGTTCCGTACGCTTCAGCGTATTTGTCGGAACGCCCAAAGAGATCTACCGGCAGTTCCTCGAATCTCGCAACTTGTTTGGCTATCCCGTGATGAAACCGAAGTACGCATTTTTCGGCGTTGGATGGGAGGCGTTTGGTGCGCTGGCCTGGGACACCGATCAGAAGACCGTGACAGAAAATGTCGACCGCTATTTAGCGGACGGCTACCCATTAAAGTGGATGGTGGTTGGCTCAGGGTTTTGGCCCAATGTGGAAAACCGGATGCATGAAACCACCAGCTTCGGGCTGTATGATCCCAAGCGCTATCCGGATCCCGCCGCCTTTATCGCACATTTTCACTCCAAAGGATTGAAATATCTGCAAGGTCTTCGAACAACTTTCATTACCGACGGCCCATACTCGGCAGCCGGCGTAAAAAACAATCTGTTTGTCGAGGAAGCCGGCCACGCCAAAGTGATGAAATTTAGCTGGCCGAAAAGTCCGATCTACTTCCTGGATTGGCGCAAGCCGGAAGCGGTGAACTGGTTTGTCGACCTTGTACACCGCTGGACCTCGTTTGGTGTAGATGGCTACAAGGAAGATGTCTACGGTTACGGCAAGTACGGCCTGGGCGATGACAAACTCGATGCCATCAATGAAGCGCTCATGCGCGAAGGCCAGTACATCATGGGACGAAATGCCTATTTGGCTTCGCCCGCCGATCTGCACCGCGTGAACGATTTCAACTACGACCAAAATCAGGATCGAGGGCCGGTGAATGCCTTGGCGCTCGCTTATTCAGGCTTTCCGCTGATCTACCCGGACATCGTTGGCGGAACGTTCGGCGAAGGTCACTTCGATTTGAAAGTCACACCGCGCATGAAAACATACATGATGCGCAACGCCCAGTGGGCTTCCGTTCACTGTTCCATGGGAATGGGCCAAGGGCCGTGGACATTTGGCGACCCTCAAGTGGAGAAAGTCATGCTCGCCGCGGCGCAACTACACGATCGCCTGCAACCATACCTTTATAGTCAGGCGATTCGATTCTATTTGGAAGGTTATCCGTGGACCATGGCTCCGCTGCCGGTGGCGTTTCCCGATGAAGAGGGCGCCTATGGAAGAGAGAACGATCATGTGCGTGGCTATGAATGGATGATAGGCGATGCCCTTTTGGCGACACCGCTCTACGGCAACGACTACGAATCGGCCACTGCCCGGGATATTTATCTTCCCTCGGGAGTATGGATTGACTACGACACCGGCAAGAAGTATCAGGCACCTACAACTCTCCATCAATTCGCGCTACCGCCGGGGAAAACACCGCTCTTTGTAGGCGGGTCCGGAATTGTTATAGAGAAGCGCGGCGCGGATCTCGTCGCGCGCATATTCCGTGTGAATGGAAACCGCCAGACAACCTTCATATATCCGGACGGCTTGGCAAAGAGTTCAATCAAGCTGAACGTGGCCGATTGGAACCACTTGCGCGTAACTGCGAAAAATGGCGGCATTCGGAAAGGCGCATGGAAGCGGAATGCGTTCGAGTTCGTGATTACTCCCGGCGAGAACTATGAAGTCCACTGAGCTCGGAGCTGCATCGTCCAAACTTGGAGCTTCCGCTACGGATCGGCTTCGCTGGTGGATTGCGGGGCTGCTTTTTGTTTCCACCGTCATCAACTACATTGACCGGCAAAATCTGTCGATTCTCGCCAGGACCATCCAGGATGATCTGAAAATTTCCGACATCCAGTACAGCTACGTAGTGCAAGCATTCTTACTTGCATACACGCTGACTTATATCATTGCGGGACGCATCACGGACTGGCTTGGCTCGCGGCTCAGTATGGCTCTCTTTGTCGGTTGGTGGTCGCTCGCAAACGCCCTTACTGCGCTGAGCCGGTCTGCCCTGTCGCTCGGATTTTTTCGTTTTTTGTTGGGTATCGGGGAGCCAGGAAACTACACAGCGGCTCCGAAGGCCGTGGCGGAATGGTTTTCGCCCCGCGAACGGGGTCTCGTCATCGGTCTTTACACCGCAGGCGCTACGTTGGGTGCAACTCTGGCGCCTCCGCTCGTAGCCTTTGCGGCGATGCATTTCGGATGGCGCTTCGCCTTTCTCTCTACCGGCAGCTTGGGCTTTGTTTGGCTCGCGTTTTGGCTCGCCATTTACAAAAAACCGAAAACCCCTGTCACAACCGAAGTGCTGCCTCGATCCGCTCATCCGTGGCGAACCATTCTTCGATGTCCCCAAACTTGGCGGCTCTTGATCGCGCGACTCTTGACGGATCCGGTTTGGTACTTCTATCTGTTCTGGTTTCCCAAATATCTGACGGATTCGCGGCACTTAACGCTCGCCGCTGTTGGCAAAACAGCCTGGGTAGTGTACTTAGCCGCTGATTTGGGCTGCTTAGCGGCCGGATATTTCTCCGCCGTTTTGATTCGCAAGGGAATCATGCCGGCCCGGACTCGAGTCCGTCTGATGATCGCGTCTGCCCTGCTTCTTCCCTTCAGCCCGCTAGTCGCGGTAGCCCCTAGCGCCTGGGCTGCCGTTCTCATCGCATCATTAGCCACGTTCGGGCATCTTTCGTGGCAGACATCATTGAGCAGCTTGATTTTAGATCTGTTTCCGAAACCTCTCGTCGGCACGGTATTCGGGATCGTGGCTGCCGGCAGCGGATTGGGTGGGCTGCTATCGACCGGCCTCGTTGGTTTTTCGGTGACTCACTATTCATACGCGCCGGTCTTTCTGGTAATGGGCATTCTTCACCCGATAGCGCTGTTTCTGATCCTGCCGATGCGCCGCCACGAGACCGAAGTCGTTACCGCGGCATGATGGGGCAGGTTGATCGGCCTTAAGACACGCCTCTACCCACGGCCAGCGCCATCCAAAATCCGCGCCCGCGTCCGCTCAATCCATTCTTCGGTTTTCGGGAAATCCCAATAGTTTTTCAGCTCGCTAAGCAGAGCGGAGTCTCGGTCGACACCCGCGGACTGAAGGAGTGCATAATCCTGCAGCGCTTCCGCAAAGACTTCCCAACGAATGGAATCGAGCGGCCCATCCGGCCCGGGATACACGACAAACGGATCGCCATACGGGATGCCAGGCCAAGCGTACCCGGCGCCTTCGTGAAAAAGATCCGGCACCTGCTGCGTGTCCATTTTGAACCAATAGTCGTAGCCCCAGTGGAGAAAACCGGTTGCACCCAGCCGGTAGAATAAAAAGCCCGCCATCCTGATTTTCGGAAGAGGCGTATCGAATAGACGGTTCAGATATTTCCCGCGCGGGCCGGTACAAAAGTAAACCCAATGTGGAATCTTTGCTTCCCGATATTTTTCGGCGGCCGGCAGCAGCGGCACCGGAATATCGACCAGACCCTCTTTTCCATAACGAATATCGCTGAGCGCGTCGAGAACTTTGCCACGCGTCCAGGGAGCCAGGTCCGTCAGGAGCGCATGCGCTTTGCGATAGTTTTCGATGGCTTCGCCGCGCGGCTCGTCCGAAACGTGAAAGAAGGAATGCTCCAGCAGGTTCTGTTCTGTAAGAAACTTGTGCAAACCAGGCAGGAACTGTTCCAGAAACACGCGAAACGGCCCGGTAGTAGCCGGAGCGTCCGCAGGCCACAGCAAATTCCAATGGTCGCCTTCGCGCTGATACACGTGGATCGGATACTTGATTTCCCAGTACAACCACAGATGCGGGAATTCGAAATATTCGATTCCGTTCCGCTTCGCCAGCTCGACAAAGCGCGCCACCGGCGTCCAATCGAATTCATAACGCCCCGGCGAAGTCGATTGGATGCCGAGCAACTGGCAAGGCTTCGGAACAATTTCCGTGCGCTGATGAAACAGCGGAACGGTCATCGTATTCGATCCGTGCGAAGCCATGTTGCGCATGTGCATCTCCACCAGTTGCCACCAGCGCTCCCCAAAAGGCTCTATCTTGTACGCTTCGTAAATGGCATCGGCATGCCACCAATGCGTTACCGGAAAATCTCGCCGCGGCTTCACCACGAAAGAGCGCACGTCGATGTGCGCCGTAAGACTTTCGAGTGGACCGGAATCCGCAACCGTTCGCACCGTAAGCGGCTTACTCCCCGGTGATGCTTCAGCGGGGACCGTCACGGTAATCCAAAACGACTGAGTCTCCCACGGGCCGATGGACGTCTTTTGCTCGGCAAACAACGGATCGGGAACTAATCCCGGCACGCATCCGAGACCATCCAGATCGGAGGCCGGCACATCCGTCGTATGATGCGGCAACGGCACATAACCTACGCGCCGGACCTGCACCTGCAAATCCGGAGCGCCGGACACGT